>DQTE01000041.1 GCA_015662905.1 Crocinitomix sp.
AATAAACCTTGATATTATGCTGGCAAAAATGAAAATGAAAAGT
This sequence comes from Crocinitomix sp., assembly GCA_015662905.1. Lineage (GTDB taxonomy): Bacteria > Bacteroidota > Bacteroidia > Flavobacteriales_D > Crocinitomicaceae > Putridiphycobacter. Next base: position 44 of record DQTE01000041.1, read on the forward strand.
AAAAAGCTGGCTAAAATTATTGAAATTACAGTCGCAAATATTTCAATTTTAAAATCTGGCAAAGCAAAAGCAATTAGATTTTCAACATTGTATTCTATATGTAAAGCTATAGATTGCCAACCGTCTGATATATTAGAATATGTTAATAATGAATAAAAAAGTATTAGATGGGGGCTTTATATTAAACTTTAAAGGTAAGATAGTTTAATTAGAATGTTTTGTAAATTTGTAATAAAATTAGCTTATGAAATTTTTTCAAATATCTATTTTAATCATTTCCTTAGTTGTTTTTTCTTGTTCAAATTCAAAGGAAAATAAAAAAGTATTTACAGTTTTTTCTGGAACAATAAAAAACCCTAATTCAGATTCGCTAAGTATTATGAATGTAGAGTACAAAATTATACATACTTTTTATTTGTTAAACAATAAGTTTACTGATACCATTAACATTGAAAAAGGCTTTTATTATTTAACAGACGGAACAGAGACAACACAAATTTATTTAGAGCCTAACTTTAATCTTAACCTATCATTAAACGCTAAAGAATTTGATGAAAGTCTTCATTACTGGGGAAAAGGTGCTTATGAAAATAACTATTTAGTAAAAAAGACGTTGTTGAATGAAAGTTTCGGTGTTAAAAATTATTACGGGTATTATGCAAAACTTGATGAAAATAGGTTTTTAAAAGATGCTGATTCTATTTATCAAATAAAACTAGACTTTTTAAATAAACATAAAGACAGTTTGAATGAGGAATTTTACTTTATTGAGTACAACGACATAAAGTATGGTTATTTAAATAAAATTGCTCAATATGAAGCGCTTAAACGGTTTGTGATGGACAACAATGAGTTTACAGTTTCGGTAAATTACCCTAACCCTTTTAACAAAGTTGATTTAACCAATGATTTACTGTTAAATTCTCGAAATTATTTGGATTTTGTAGATTTACACATTGCTAAAATTACTACCGAAAGAATTAATGGTTTTGATTCTGTTGATTACCAAATTGCTTTTTTAGAAACAATTAAAAAAGAGATTAAGAGCACTAAACTTAAAGAAATAATGGTTTTTAAAACGTCAATTTCAAGTATAGATTATACAGAAGAATTAGATAGATATTATGGTTTAGCTAAGTCGGTTTTAACAAATGAAAGTCATATATTGGAATTAACCTATAAGTATAATAAACTAAAACGTTTGTCGAAGGGGGCTGCGTCACCAAATTTTGAGTTAAAAGATATAAACGGTAATGTTTATAATTTAAATGATTTTAAAGGAAAGTATGTTTACATTGATATATGGGCTACTTGGTGTTTGCCTTGTTTAAAAGAAATTCCTGCACTAATGGAATTAGAAAAGGAATACAAACAGATACAATTTGTGAGTATTTGTAAAGATGATGAAAGAGAAAGTTGGGAGAAAATGGTTAAAGACAAACAATTAAAAGGCATACAGTTGTTTTCTTCAGATGAAAACATTTCTTTTTTTGAAGAATATATGGTCAGGGGGGTACCAAGATTTATTTTAATTGATGATAATGGTAAAATTATAGATGCTAATGCTATGAGACCTTCAAACCCTGATATTAAAAAGGTGTTTGATGATTTAAAATAACACCAACTATAATTCAAAATGACTTAATAAATTATTTATTTTCAGGTTATTTGTAATTTGACTTAGTTTAACAAACACAATTCTATTGCAACAGGGATAGGAATGGCATCCTTTTTTAAAGTTGATAGACTTTAAAAAAGATATAATGGATAGCCCGCCCGGTTGCCCAAAAAATTAGTTTAATGCTTGTGTTAAATCTGCTATTAAATCTTCTGGGTCTTCAACGCCTACGCTTAGTCTTATTAATGAATCTACTATACCTAAGGCTTGACGTTCTTGTTTTGGTATTGAGGCGTGGGTCATAGTGGCTGGGTGTCCTATTAAGGATTCTACTCCTCCAAGGGATTCTGCTAAGGCAAATAGTTGCGTGTTTTCAATTAGTTTATGAGCGTCTTCTATTTTGTTTCCTACTAATGAAAATGAAATCATTCCTCCAAAATTACGCATTTGTTGTTTGGCTATGTGATGGTTTGGGTGCGATTGAAATCCCGGCCAGTACACTTTGTTTACTTTTGGATGTACTGCTAAAAAGTTGGCTACTTTTTTGGCGTTTTCGCAATGGCGTTGCATCCTTAAATGCAGGGTTTTAATACCTCTTAGTACTAAAAAAGCGTCCATTGGTGAGGTTATGGCACCACTTGAGTTTTGTATTCGGTATATTTCATCTGCAATTGTTGGGTTGTTGCAAATAAGTGCTCCCATTGCCACGTCTGAATGCCCGCCTAAGTATTTTGTTGCAGAGTGCATTACTATGTCTGCTCCTAATGTTAATGGGTTTTGTAAATATGGGGTTGCAAAGGTGTTATCAACGGCTAACAGAACGTTGTGTTTTTTAGCAATTTTAACAGTAGCCTTTATGTCAATGATGTTCATCATTGGGTTGGTTGGTGTTTCAATCCAAATAAGTTTTGTGTTTTTGTTAATGTGTTTTTCTATATTTTTTGCATTGTTCATTTCAACAAAATGAAACTTAATGCCATATTTTTTAAAAATAGTTGTAAATAGTCTGTAAGTTCCTCCATATAAATCGTTGGTTGATATAACTTCATCACCTGAATTTAACATTTTTAAAACACAATCAATAGCGGCTAATCCTGAACCAAAACAAGCGCCGTAATTCCCATTTTCAAGTGCTGACAAGGCTTTTTCTAAGGTGTGGCGTGTGGGGTTTTGAGTTCTGGAATATTCATATCCTTTATGGTTGCCTATACCATTTTGAACGTAGGTTGAGGTTTGATAAATGGGTGTCATTATTGCGCCTGTGGATGGGTCTGGTTGAACGCCTGCATGTATGGCTTTTGTGCCAAAGTTTATTTTTTCTTTATTCATTGTTTTAAGGTTTATTAAACAATTGTTTGGTGTGTGAATTTACAGAAATATTTTTAATGCTGGTGTGATGTGAAAAAGAAAATATATTTGTTAAATTTGCTTGATTATAAAAGTAAATTAGATGAGTAAGACAGATGATTTTAAAAAACACCTTGAGGAAGGATATACATTTAAAGGAGATTCAATTGTATTAGGTGCTGCAATGTTAGATGGTGAACCGGTAAGTGGTGCTCAGGTAAAAATTCCATTAAAAACGTTAAACAGGCACGGGTTAATTGCTGGAGCAACTGGAACGGGTAAAACAAAAACCTTACAGGTATTGGCTGAACAAATGTCGTGTAAAGGTATTCCTACTTTGTTGATGGATATTAAGGGGGATTTGAGTGGCATTGCTAAACCTGGAGAATTAAATGATCATATTGTGTGGCGTCAGGGGGCAATTGGTGTAGAATATGTGCCTGAAGGAATGCCAACAGAATTATTAAGCATATCTGATGAAAAAGGGGTACGTTTACGTGCAACTGTGTCAGAATTTGGTCCTATACTGCTTGGAAAAATGTTGGAGTTAAACGATACTCAAGAGGGTATTTTGGCCATAGTTTTTCAGTATTGTGATGATAATGGCTTGCCTCTTTTAGATTTAAAAGATTTAAGAAAAACGCTTCAATACATTATGGATGAGGGTAAGGAGGAAATTGAGAGGGAGTACGGGCGTGTATCTTCTGCCTCTGTGGGAACGATTATGCGTAAAATTGTAGCTTTAGAGCAACAAGGCGCGGAAAAGTTTTTTGGGGAGCGTTCTTTTGATGTTAAAGACTTGTTGTTTGTTAATAAAAAAGGGAGAGGACAGGTGTCTGTAATTAGATTGGCCGATATTCAGTCAAAACCAAAATTGTTTTCTACTTTTATGCTTAGTTTGTTGGCTGAGGTTTATGAAACTTTTCCTGAGGCGGGTGATAGCGACAAACCAAAGCTTTGTATTTTTATTGATGAAGCTCACTTAATGTTTAATGAGGCATCAGACGCTTTGTTAGACCAAATAGAAGTAATTATTAAATTGATTCGTTCAAAAGGTGTGGGTATTTATTTTTGTACACAGTTACCAACAGATATTCCTGATGAAGTGTTGAGTCAGTTGGGATTAAAGATACAACACGCTTTACGTGCCTTTACAGCTAAAGATAGAAAAGCGATAAAGAAAACAGCTGAAAATTACCCGTTGTCAGATTATTATGAAACAGATAAAATTATTACTGCTTTAGGGATAGGTGAGGCGTTGGTAACAGGCTTAAATGAAAGGGGAATTCCAACTCCTTTAGCGGCTACATTGTTACAAGCACCAAAATCAAGAATGGATGTTTTAACTCCTCAAGAAATAAATGAATTGGTGGATTATTCGGTGCTGACAGAAAAATATAATAAAACCATTGATAGGGAATCTGCTTACGAAATTTTAACTGAAAAAATTAAACGTTTGGAGGAAAAAGAGTTGCAAGAGGAAAGACGTAAACAAATAGAAAAAGAGGCAAAAGTAAGCCGTAAAAAAAGTTATACGACAAGACGTAGAGGACGACCAAGAAAATCTGCAACTGAAAAAATGATGGGACAAATGGGGAACACTTTAGTGCGAGAAGTAACACGTGGTATTTTAAACATTTTTGGATTAAGATAGTGACAAAATTCAAATCTAAACTACCAAAGGTAGAAACCAGTATTTTTACGGTAATGTCTCAATGGGCAAATGAATGTAATGCCATTAATTTATCTCAAGGGTTTCCTAATTTTAAAATTGACAATCAGCTTAAATCTTTTGTAAAAGAGGGGTTAGAAAAAGAGGAGGTTCAATATGCTCCTATGGCTGGCAGAATGGATTTACGCCAAGCTATATCGGATAAAATTTTTGAACAACATCAAATTAAAATAAACCCTGATAATGAAATAACTATTACTGCTGGTGCAACACAAGCTATTTTTACTGTTTTTTCGGCTATATTAAATAAAGGTGATGAGGTTATTTTGTTTGACCCTGCTTATGATTGTTATGATCCTTCTATTAGACTGCAAGGTGCTACACCTATTCATTTAGAGTTAAAATACCCTACTTATAGTATTGATTGGAATAAGGTAAAGTCAAACATCAACCAAAATACCAAAATAATTGTAATTAATAATCCTCATAATCCTACAGGGGCAGTTTTAACAAGTGCTGATTTAGATGAATTAGAAAATATTGTAATAACTCACCCTCAACTTTTTGTTTTAAGTGATGAGGTATATGAACATATTCAATTTGAGGGAAAACATCAAACGGTTTTAACACGTAATGTTTTGCTAAAAAGAAGCTTTGTAACCTATAGTTTTGGAAAAACATTTCACGTTACAGGGTGGAAACTGGGTTATTGTATTGCGCCTGAGGTTTTAACAAGGGAGTTTAGAAAGGTTCATCAGTTTAACGTGTTTTGTGTTAATAATACTATGCAATATGCAGTGGCAAAGTATATGAATGAGACAGTATCTTGGAGAGAGGTAATGCCGTTTTATAAACAAAAAAGAGATGTGTTTTTACAAGCTATGAAAAATTCAAAACTAAAACCCCTTGCTTGCAATGGTACTTACTTCTGCTTGTTTGATTACTCTGAGGTCTCTTCTGAAGATGATGTTGATTTTGCAAAACGAATTACAAAGGAATATGGTGTGGCAACCATACCTGTGTCAGTTTTTTATCAAAATAAAACTAACCACAAGGTTATAAGAATTTGCTTTGCCAAAACTGAAGACTTATTGTTAAAAGCGGCTAAACTATTGAGCAGTTCTTCACTTGTTTGAAGTAACATTTATCACTAAAAATCGCTGTTTTAAAATATAAAGTTGAAATTTGTCATTTATTAGTGGTAACAAATATATTAACTTAGCAAAAAAAAAAATTATGGCACATAAAGTAGTAACAGAATGGCAAAGTGATTTACATTTTGTTTCAGATACAAATGGAGGAAATTTGGTTTTAGATGCTGATGAAAAAGTTGGTGGAAAAGGTATGGGGTTAAGACCTAAACCGTTAATGTTAGTGTCTTTATCTGGTTGTACAGGAATGGATGTGGCTTCCTTGCTAAAAAAAATGAGGGCTGAGGTGAATGAATTTAGAGTAGAGGTAGAAGGTGAATTAACAGAAGAACACCCAAAAGTGTACAAAAAAGTTGTAGTTCATTATTATTTTAAAGATGATGAATATAAAAAAGATAAAATTGAAAAAGCTGTTGATTTATCCGTAAATAGGTATTGTGGTGTGTTTGAAATGTTTAGACAGTTTTGTGATGTTTCATATCAAATACATTACGCCTAATGAATTCTTATTGGCCTTACATTATTTTTGGAATAGTGATGCTACACCTAATTGGGGGTGTTGTTTGGTTAGCTTATAAGATGCGTAAAAAAGATTAATTGATAAAAATTTTAATCTTATCTTAATATTTTTCTTACAAAAGCTACTGTAAAATAAGACATCATAAACAAACCAACAAAGCCCTCTAAACTAGAGATAAATCTAATGATACCCCAAGGGGAATAATCACCGTAGCCAATAGTTAAAAGGGTAATTGCTGAGTGATAAAATGATAAGGTTATTTCACTCATTTGTTCTGGTGGATCGAAACCAGGCTTTAGGTCACCATGGCCTGTGTGAATCATTAATAAAAATAAAAAACTAAACAGCACATATATAACAAACATACTAAACAGTACCCTTAACGGACTTGTAGCGTAATTTCCCATTTTATCAAATAACAGCTCCTTACCCCACTTTATTGGGTATGCTGTAACTTTATTAACGCCTCCCTTTTTAATCCGTTCATTATGTAAATACTTTAATTCATATCTTTTAAACTTCACATAGGCCTCATCCTCATCATTATATTGACCTGTATTTCTAAAGTTTTCTTTCAAAATTCTATATTGTTCAGATTTTTCAAAAACATTTGCTGTTTGGTGCTCTATGAGCTCTTCAACTTTATTTTCTCTCCAGTCTAAGATAATCTTACCCAAATTTCTTAAACCAATTATCTTTAATTCTTTGACATTAACAACTGACAATCCTTTTTTAAAGTCTAGTATGTCTCGTATAACTGTATCTGATAAATCAATGGTATGACAATAACGAACTCTTAAATCCAAATAGTTATTTAAGTGGCAGGACTTAAAAGATAGTTTGGTTAAATTAGATTGAAAAAAAGACATATTTCCGCCTTTAAACTCAGCATTTTCAAAAGTAATTTCATCTTTAAAATTAAGTAGAGTAAACGAAAGTTTTCCTTCACCAAAAATTGATCTTTTAAATGACATTCTACCCATGCCCGCTTCACACTCATCAAATAAAACATTAGCATCTCCAAACTCAACTCTTCTAAAGTCTATTTTTCCATCTCCAAACTCAACCCTTCTGAAGTCAATGGTTTCTCCATCAAAACTTGATTTATAAAAACTTTTAAACCCATTGCCAAATTTTGAGTAATGAAAATCAACCAAACCATCTCCAAACGACACATTTTTAAAGCTAACTTTTCCGTGTCCAAAGTTGGCATTAACAAAAAATAAATCTCCTGTATTTATACTGTTTTCAAAACTTATATTAGCATCACCAAAACTTGCGTATTGAAAATTTGTTTGTCCTTTACCAAAAAAAGCATAAGAAAAATCTGTCTTTTTCAAAACGTCAAATTTTGACTTTAAAAAACTTACATTTCCATTTCCAAAATATGTATTTTTAAAACTAACTTCATTACCAATGAAATGAGCTAATGAAAAATTTGTAGTATCGTCTGCCTCAAAAAAAGTCTTTTTAGCTGAAAAATCGATTAAATCAACTCTAACCTCATCTGAAATTCCTCTTAACAAACGATATTCTTCTAACGAAAAATTCTGAATGTAACATAAATCAATGTTAATAGGTTTCTTTTCATCTATCATTTTGTAAAGGTCTTCTTTTTGCAATACGCCATATTCAAATATTAATTGAACATTTGCTTGATTATCCACAAATAAGACTCTTGCTGTTTGATTATACTTATTAACTCCTGTATCAAAAAGTTTATCTACTATTTCTATTTTAAAAGAAAAACTACCTCTCATAACTTATATTATTTATACTAAGCTCAGTTAAAATAGTTACCTAGAATTTACTAAAAAACAGTTTTGGTCAATAAAAATCTTAGTTAAATAGGTGTTTTTCTTTAAGAACTACACCATTTTTTGAGTCAAACTGTAATTACTGATACATTCCTATAAGCCTTAGTCTAAAAAACATACCCTATTTCGTTGCCTTCAACTCACAGTATATTCATACAGTATCGTTTTATTGCCTCATAGAATATATTTTTATTTTTTTCAGCGTATTCCTACCTATTAAGTTAAATTTACTAATACTGAAACTGATTCTTATCAACTTTTGTCTTATGTGTAATGTACATTACAAAACAAAGAGTTTACTCTATTTAATTTCGCCAAAATTTTTAAACAAATGAAAAAAAGAATTATAGTTATCGGAGGTTTATCAGCAGGACCTTCTGCTGCAGCTAAAGCGAGAAGAGAAGATGAAGAAGCTGAAATAATTTTATTTGAAAAAAGTCCAAATATTAGTTATGCAACCTGTGGTATTCCTTATGCATTGTCAGGGGTTATTCCATCTAGAGATAAATTATTAGTAGTTGAAGCAAATTTACTCAGGGATAGATTTAATATTGACGTTAGGCTTGGTGAAGAAGTATTAGATATTTTACCAGAAGAAAAACAAATTGTAACCTCAAAAGATGTATATGAATATGACAGCTTAGTATTTACGACAGGAGCTAGACCTAATATTCCTCCCATTAAAAACTTAAATGATGCTACAAACTGGTCTACATGTAGAAGTCTCGCAGATTTTGATAAAATAATGAAGGAAGGTATTTTAGATTCAGTGAAAAATATTACTGTTTTAGGAGCTGGGTTAATTGGAGTTGAAGTTGCTGAAAATATCAGTGAGTTAGGTAAAAATGTAACACTAATTGAAGGGAATAAACACATTTTACCAATGTGGCAACCTAAATTTAGTAACATTGCTCAAAAAGAACTAGAAAGACATAATATTAATGTAATTTTAGGACATTATGCCAAAACTTTTATTACTGAAAACAATAAAGTAAAACAGATTGATTTGGGTGGTGGTAATTTAGTTGATACTGATTTCGTTATCGTAAGTACGGGGATTAAACCTAACACAGAAATATTATTAAACAAAGGAGCAGAAGCTTTACCTAATGGGGCGTTAAAAGTAAATGAAAAGATGGAAACTTCATTTAAAGACATTTACGCTGCTGGTGACAATGTAAGCGTTAAAAACTTATTAACTGATGAATTTGACTATTTTCCTTTAGGAACACACTCTAACAAAGGGGGAAGAACTGCTGGGGCTAATGCTGCTGGAGGTAAAGAAGTGTTTAAGGGAGCATATAAAACATCCATCATAAAAATATTTAACTTTACTTTGGCAAGAACAGGACTTAATAAACGAGACTTAGATAAATTAGGATGGAAATATAAAACAAATTTAATTATTACAGGTTCAACACCTGGTTATTACCCTGGTCAAAAAGATATTATCATTGAAATTTACTATAACCCTACTAGTGAGCGTATTTATGGCGCTGAAATTTATGGAGAAAAAGGAGTAGATAAACGAATTGATGTAATGAGTACCGCCATTTACGCAAAATTAAAAATGACAGACTTACAACATTTAGATTTAGCCTATGCACCTCCTTACGCTCCTGCTAAAGACCCTGTTATTGTTAACGGATTTGTTAGCTCAAACGCTTTTAATGAAAATTACACTGAAATTTCAATGGAAGAATTGATGGAAGATATTGAAAATAAAAAAGATATTCAATTAATTGATGTAAGAAGTTTAGATGAACTAAAATTAAAAGGAAAGCTCCCTTATGCTTTACATATAGATTTACACGAGTTAAGATCAAAAATAGATTCACTTGATAAAAATAAAGAAACTATTCTGTATTGTTCAAGAGGTTTACGTGGTTATTTAGCAAGTAGAATTTTAACACATAAAGGGTTCAAAAATGTCAAAAATTTATCTGGTGGTTTTACAATTTGGCAAATGCACAATCATGAATTTATGGTACATGAACATTAGCTTTTAAATTGGTAATTAGTTCACCTATTTAAGAGAATCTCTAATACAAATTGTACTTCCTTAAATTATAAAGACTGTCACTTTTGGCAGTCTTTTTTATTCCTCTTCTTTTAAATTATCGCTGTTGATAGATGTCAAACTCTTATATCTAAAAAGTATCATAGCTACACCTATTGTAATAGCACCGTCAGCTATATTCCATACAAAAGAAAATATTTCTTGACCAGCCAAATCAAAAGGCATCCAACTAGGCCAAACAGGTGTAAAATGAAACATATCAACCACACTGCCTAACATAAAGCCCCTTTCTCTTAACAAAACATCTCCATTATGGTCGTGGATAGGAAAACCAACATCATTAACAATCATATTAGTTCTAATTGTTGGGTCAATTGGAAAAAACAAGTCGTAGAACATACTGTCTAATAAATTACCGGTAGCACCTGCAAAAATTAAAGAAATTGCTATGATGAAACTTGTTTTTGCCCCTTCTTTAATGACTTTTGTAATGTAATAACCTATACCAAAAATGGCAAGTAGTCTGAAAATTGATAAAGCATATTTTGCCCAATGACTATCACCCAAAGTTGTGCCAAATGCCATACCTCTATTCTCAATATAATACAATTCTAAAAAATTAGGGATAAACGGCTTTGTTTCTTGTATGTCAAAAGTTACCTTGACCCAAATTTTAACAACTTGGTCAACGAGCAGAACCAATAGGATAACACCTATTGCTATGATGGAATTTTTTTTCAAAATAAAAATTAGCTTTGCGCTTTTTTCGCTTCAATACTAAGCGTTGCATGTGGAACAAGTCTCAATCTCTCTTTTCTAATTAACTTTCCTGTAACTCTACAAACACCATACGTTTTATTTTTAATTCTAATCAGAGCATTTTCCAAATTTCTAATAAATTTTTCTTGTCTAACCGCTAATTGAGCCATTTCCTCTCTTGACATAGTTTCCGAACCATCCTCCATCATATTAAACGAACGTCCAGTATCATTAGTCCCGTGGTCATCACTGTGGTCTAATTGTCCTCTTAACAATTTCAAATCTTCCTTTGCCTCTTTTAACTTATGTTCTATAATTGCTTTAAACTCTTGTAAGTCCTCATCTGAATATCTTACTAATTCTGCCATAATTTTATGTTTTATGTTCAATAACCGACAAATATAATTTAAAAAAATAAGGATTAAAACTATCTTTGTAAAAAAATTAACGAATGAATACAACTTTGATTAAAGCCCTCAAAAAAAGATACGCCACAAAACAGTTTGATGCATCAAAAAAAATAAGCGAAAAAGACTTACAAACTATTATTGAAGCTGTTAGGTTAACACCAACGTCTTATGGGTTACAATTAATGAAATTAGTTGTGGTTAAAGATGCTACTTTAAGACAAACACTATTAAAATATTCCTACAATCAAAACCAAGTTGTTGACGCATCACATCTGTTAGTTTTGTGTAACGAAAAAGAATTTAATCTAAAACATATTGATGACTACATTAAAACCATTGCAGAAACAAGAAATTTAGATATAGAAGGAAAACAACTACAAGGGTTTAAAAAAACGTTACAAAATTTTAAAAATAGTCAAACCAAAGAGTCTATTTACAATTGGATGAAAAATCAACAGTATATCGCCCTAGGCAATTTATTGACTTCTTGTGCCCTGTTGGGTATTGATGCTTGCCCTATGGAAGGTTTCATTCCTGAAAAATATGACGAGATTTTAGAACTAGATAAAGAAAATCTTCAAGCAGTATTAGTTATTCCCATTGGTTACGCGTCAGATAAAGACAAAAACAAAACACTCAAAAAAGTAAGAAGAAGTACTAACGAGTTTGTAGTTTATAAATAGAATGAGAATAAAAATAATTAATCGGTTAGTATAGCCTCTATAATCTTATCTGTTGCTCCTTTTTGTTTATTCATAAACTCAAAAACCGTAGATGAAATATTTTTGGTTAATAGCTTATTAAAAATAGATTCAAACTCAGAGGTGTTTGAAATAGAAAATCCAATACCCTTATTTATAAATTCAAAAGCTTCTGGAAATTTACTGTAATTATTACCAAAAATAACCGGTAATCCAAAACTTGCAGGTTCAAGAATATTGTGTAACCCTTTGCCAAAAGCCCCGCCAATATAAGCTAATTTTCCGTATTGATACAAGTGCATTAACATTCCAATATTATCAATAATTAAAACGTCATAATCATTTGTATTATCAACGTTTTTTAGCTGAGAATATCTAACTGTTGGTTTATTTATTTGCTTTTCTATATTTAATAGGTGGGGTTCATCAATTTCGTGAGCGGCAATAATTATTTTTAAATTTTCTTTTTGATTCAAAACAGGTAAAATAACCGCTTCATCCTCACCCCAACAAGACCCAACAACAACAGTAGTTTGTTGATTAACAAACTGTTCAATTAAAGGAAAAGATTTTACTTTTTTTGCATTTTGTAACACTCTGTCATAACGGGTATCACCTGTAACAACAGAATTGACATTAATTTGGTTTAACAACAATTTTGAATCGTTATTTTGTAAAAAAATTTGTGTAAATGAGCGCAGTATTTTTCGCATATACCCACCATACCACTTAAAAAATATTTGATTTTTTCTAAACACACCACTAATTAAATAAGTTGGTATTTGCCTTTGCCTAGCCCCTAATAGGTAATTGCCCCAAAACTCATATTTAATAAAAAATATTTTGGTTGGTTTTATTTCGTTTAAAAACCGTTTTGAATTACGTTTTGAGTCTTTTGGTAAATAAATAATTAAGTCTGCTAATTCGTAGTTTTTTCTGATTTCATAACCTGAAGGCGAAAAAAAAGTGATGACCACTTTGCAAGCTTTTAACCCTTTTAATTTTTCTATCAAAGGACGTGCCTGTTCAAACTCTCCTAAACTTGCACAATGAAACCAAAACACCTCATCTTTTCCAGGGTTAAAAGCTTGCAACTTGTGCCAAGTTGTTTTTCGCCCTGCCACAAACAATTTAGCTTTATGATGCCACAATGAAGCAATTCTAACCCCTAAAAAATAAAAATTTGTTCCTATTTGATAAATAAACCCCACTAAAACCAATTAATAATAATATTCTTGAGTGTGACGTTTGTAAATTGGTATCATCCACCCAACCTTAAAGCTATACATTAAATCTATTCTCCTTTCAGGATGCGGTCCTTTTACATCAAAATTATAATTTCTAACATTTTGGGTAAATCCCTGAATAAATTCAAAACCAGCATAAAAATTAATAAATTTTTTATCGTGTTGAAAAAGATAACCTATAAATTGTTTAGTGTTAATTCCCATTGTTAAATGGTCGTACCCCCATAATATATCTCCTTCGAGATTTGGCACCACGTGGTCTTGTGTTTCAACCCTAATTTTATACCCCAAAAAGCCAACGCCTACATTAACCCATAACCCAGAATTAGGATTGTGCCCTAATTTATTAAAAACATAACCAATGTGGATATTTGCATTTGCGCCTCTCATATAAAAAAACACATCAGCAGGTATGCCCTCTAAAGCTGTAATTGTACCTTTTGAAGTGTATAAATCTTTAAAAATTAGAGAATCCTTAAATTGGTTACCAAAAATAAATCCTCCATCTATACCAAACTCTAATCCATTTTTTAGCTTAAACCCAATTTCAGCTCCAATTTGATTATTAAACCCCCACATTTTTTGCAAATCTCCTCCCGTAAAATTGGCTTTATACGTTAATCCATAAATCGGCGTAAATAATGCTTTTGATGTTAAATCTCTTTGCGCAAAAGAAGTAATTGGTATAAAAACCAATATAAAAATTGTTATTTTTTTTATCATCATACAATATACACATCAATTAAACGTCAAAAATAACTGATTATTGGTTATATTCGCAAAGTTTATAACTTTTGTTACATAATTTTAACATAAATGAAAAAAATACAAATGGTTGATTTGGTTTCTCAATATGAGAAAATCAAACCTGAAATTGACAAAAAACTATCTGAAATTATGAGCTCTGCCTCATTTATAAACGGCCCAGAGGTTAAAGAATTTCAAACAGAATTAGAAAATTATTTAGATGTAAAACACGTTATTCCTTGTGCTAACGGTACAGATGCTTTACAAATAGCATTAATGGCATTGGGATTGCAACCAGGTGATGAAGTCATTACCTCTGATTTTACTTTTGCTGCTACAGTTGAAGTAATAAAATTACTCAAACTCACACCCGTTTTGGTGGATGTAGAAAGAGATACATTCAATATTTCTATAGATGCAATTAAAAAAGCCATTACACCAAAAACCAAAGCGATTATACCTGTTCATTTGTTTGGACAATGTTCTAACATGGACGATATAATGGCGATAGCAAAACAACATCAATTGTATGTAGTTGAAGACACCGCCCAAGCCATTGGCGCTAAATTTATATCAAAAGATGGTTGGACAAAATCTGCAGGCTGCATTGGCGACATTGGTACAACCTCTTTTTTTCCATCTAAAAACCTAGGTTGTTTTGGTGATGGTGGTGCCATTTTTACTAATAATGATGAATTGGCAACCACACTACGTTCTATTGTGAATCATGGAATGGGAAAACGTTATTATTACGATAGAGTTGGAGTAAACTCTCGTTTAGATAGTATGCAAGCCGCAATTTTGAGAATCAAATTAAGACAATTAAATAGTTATATTGAAAACAGACAAAAAGCCGCTAAATATTATTCTGATTTTTTTAGCCAAATTGAAGGAGTTGAAGTGCCAACTATTAGTGACTTTTCAACCCATGTTTTTCATCAATATACTTTAAAAATTAAAGGAATTAACCAGTTTGAGGCGCAGGAATTCATGAAAGAAAAGGGCGTTCCAATGATGATATATTATCCTATGCCATTACACACTCAAAAAGCGTATGATGCTGATAAATACAATCATTCTGATTTCCCTATAACAAATGAATTGTGCGAATGTGTGGTGTCATTACCAATGCACACCGAATTAGATGAGGAACAATTAGCGTATATTACATCATCTTTAAAAGCATATTTAACAAAATAAAACTTTTATGAAAAACATTGCTGTTGTAGGAACAGGATACGTTGGTTTGGTAACCGGAACTTGTTTCGCTGAAACAGGTAACAATGTCATTTGTGTTGATATTGACGAGAAAAAAGTTGAACAAATGCAAAAAGGAATAGTTCCTATTTATGAACCAGGGCTAGACCTTTTGTTTGAACGAAACATTAAAGAAAACCGTTTAACTTTTACTACAAACTTAAAAGAGGCCGTAGAAAAATCGGACATTATATTTTTAGCTTTGCCTACCCCTCCGGGAGCAGATGGCTCTGCTGACCTTTCTTTTGTTTTAGGTGTTGGTGAAGAATTAGGTAAAATAATAACTAACTATAAAATAATTATTGATAAATCAACCGTTCCTGTTGGAACTGCCGAAAAAGTACATCAAGCCATAGCAAAAAACGCCAAGGTTGATTTTGATGTGGTTTCAAATCCTGAATTTTTAAGAGAGGGATTTGCCGTTAAAGATTTTATGAAACCAGACAGAGTGGTGATTGGTACTAGCTCTAAAAAAGCAAAACAAATTTTAGAAGAACTTTATAAACCCTTTGTAAGACAAGGAAATCCTATTTTGTTTATGGATGAAAAATCAGCTGAATTAACAAAATATGCCGCAAATGCTTTTTTAGCCACAAAAATTACATTTATGAACGAAATTGCTAATTTTTGCGAAATTGTGGGAGCTAATGTTGATGATGTTAGAATAGGAATTGGTGCAGATGATAGAATTGGTAAAAGATTTTTATTTCCTGGCGTTGGGTTTGGTGGGAGTTGTTTTCCAAAAGATGTGCAAGCTTTAGTAAAATCAGGACGTGAAAAGAACTACGATTTTGAAATTATTAACGCAGTACTAAGAGTCAATCAAATTCAAAAGGTTAAACTCGTTGACAAACTGCTTAATCATTACGGCAACATTAAAGGGTTAAAGTTTGCGCTTTGGGGACTTGCTTTTAAACCTGATACAGATGATATAAGAGAGGCACCTGCGCTATATACTATTGATAAACTACTTGATTTAGGTGCTGAAATTATTGCCTACGATCCAGAAGCAATGGATAACGTAAAATCTCTTTACAAAAATAAAATTACTTTTACTAAACACCAATATGATTGTTTAAAAGATGCTGACGCTTTACTCATAATAACAGAATGGGGGGCGTTTAGAAACCCTGACTTTGATAAAATAAAAAGCAGCCTAAAAGAACCTAAAATATTTGATGGTAGAAATCTTTATGATTTAACCGATATGAAAAAAAGAGGATTCTATTATGAGAGTATTGGTAGAAAAACAATACATTAAAAAACGGTTATTATAATGAGCAGAAAAAAAATACTTATAACGGGTGCAGCTGGTTTTTTAGGTTCACATTTGTGTGATAGGTTTGTAAATGAAGGCTATCACGTTATTGCTATGGATAACCTAATAACAGGTCGGCTAAAAAATATTGAGCATCTATTTAAGCTAGAAAACTTTGAATTTCATCACCATGACGTCAGTAAATTTATCCATATATCAGGTCAATTAAATTACATTTTACACTTTGCCTCACCAGCTAGCCCCATAGATTATTTAAAAATTCCTATTCAAACTCTAAAAGTAGGGAGCTTAGGTATTCACCATTGTTTAGGGTTGGCAAAAGAAAAAAATGCAACATTAATGATAGCCTCAACCTCAGAAGTTTACGGTGACCCTGAAATTCACCCGCAAACAGAAGATTATTGGGGACATGTTAATCCAATTGGTCCACGTGGAGTGTATGATGAGGCTAAACGTTTTCAAGAGGCTATCACTATGGCTTACCATACCTATCACGGATTAAACACAAAAATTGCAAGAATTTTTAATACTTATGGTCCTAGAATGAGACTAAATGACGGCAGGGTTTTACCGGCTTTTATAGGTCAAGCACTACGTGGTGAAAACCTAACAATTTTTGGTGACGGGTCTCAAACACGCTCTTTTTGTTATGTAGATGATTTAATTGAAGGTATTTTTAGACTACTACACTCTGATTATAATCAACCTGTAAACCTTGGTAACCCAGATGAAATTAGTATCAAAGATTTTGCTAATGAAATTATAAAACTAACCGGTACTAAACAAAAAGTGGTGTATAAAGATTTACCCCTTAACGACCCAAAACAACGTCAACCAGATATAACAAGAGCAAAAAACTTATTAAATTGGTCGCCAAAAATTGACAGGGCTGAGGGTTTAAAACGTACCTATAATTACTTTAAATCTTTATCTTTGGAAGAGTTAAACGAAAAAGACCATTATAACTTTGATAAATATATCAAATAGGCCCCATAGCTCAACTGAATAGAGCATCAGATTTCGGCTCTGAGGGTTGCAGGTTTGAATCCTGCTGGGGTCACCAAAGAGGGGATTTGCTCAATATTGAGTAAATCCCCTTTCTTTTTTTTAGCCAAAAGGCTTGCTATTTGTGGGATGAGAGCGAAAAATGAATTTATTTCAAAGGTTTGAACTGTACCCAATTCTCGATTATAGATAATTCCGCTCGGGAAGACAAAATTCTGAATATTTGAAATTGCATTCAT
>DQTE01000126.1 GCA_015662905.1 Crocinitomix sp.
AACCGAATTATTATCTATTGCTAGAGATGAAAATCTAAGTAAAGGTATTCGTTTAAAAGCAATAAAAGACTTAAATAAAATATCACCTAAATATTTAGGTGATTTAAAATTAGAAACAATAAATACCGATGCGGCACGTAAAGCTGTAGAGGCATATACAAGTGCGTTAATTGCTTCTGCAAAAGCTAAGGCGGCATCTAAAGCTTTAGAAGAAATTCAATCTAAAATAATTGAGCAGGAGTTAAGCCATCATAAAGAGAAAGAACAAATACTTGGTAAAATTCAGAGTATTGGTATTCAAACCAACGCTACAGATGCACGTGGCGCTCAATTAATACAATTGCAAGGTGATTTATTAAAAGAAAAAGACAGGTTAAATAAATTAAATTTAGAAAATCTAAATAAAGAAGCTGAAATACTGGTTGATATAATTAAGAAAAATCAAACTAATGCAACAGTAATAAGAAATACGCCTGTTGTTGGTGGTGCTGTTGGTGGTACAATACAAAGACCTGAAGCGCAAGTTTTAGATACGCCACAAATGGCTGGTGTTGAAGAAATGGAGATACAATCTCCATTAGCTGGTATTGGCGCAAAAACAACTGAAGAGTTGGCTTTGGTTACTACTGCAACAGATGAGTATGTCTCAAAAATGGAGCGTTTGCAAGCGGTTGGTAATGCAGTTGGTTCAGGTGTTTCAGATGCTTTTGGTTTAATGAGTAATAATATCGTTGCCAGTTTGGGTTTGGCAAATCAAGGTTTTCAAGGCTTTATAAAAGGTTTGGTTAAAACGGTAACAAAGTTAATTGCTATGATGTTATCGAGTGCTATATCACAAAGTATTGCAGGCGCAACAGCAAGTGGTGTCTCTACAGGTCCAGCAGCAGTATTTACAACCCCATCCTTTATAGCCACAGCTGTTGGTGGTGTTATGGCAGCATTTGCTGCAATACCAAAATTTGCAACTGGTGGTATTATGGGTGGAAATTCTTTTTTTGGTGATAAATTATTAGCTCTTATAAATAGCGGTGAAATGATTTTAAACCAAAAACAGCAACATAATTTAGCTGGTATGTTGCAGCCAGTTGCGGCGCAACCAGTAATTGTACATCAAGATGGTGTATTTAGATTATCTGGTAATGATTTAGAATTAGTATTGCAAAGAACGTCTAACCGAAATAATCGTATTAGATAATGGCAAGTAAAATAACTATAACATTTAATGAAGATTTGCCAATAGGTGCTTGGTTAGTTCTAAATACTTCTTCTTTGCTTAATTTTAATGAAAATTGGGTTAGTTTACGTAGTGGTAATAATCAGGTTACTTTAGCAACTCCTTCGAGTGTTGCTGGTGCGGCTACTGCTGTTAATTTTGTAAATGCTTTTAATACAGATTATGTAGGTAATCCCGCTTGGGCAGGTATGGAATTAACTATTAGTATAATAGAAAATGTTGTTGTGATTGAAGGTTTGGTTAATTTTACTACTTGGTATGTGGCTAATCAATTATGGAATGAATACACTGGTTGGGCTACAACGCCTATAATGTATAATGTTGTATGTGTTGTAGAAAATGTTGTTGTTGTTGATCCTACGGATCCTGAAATTTATGATCTAAATTTAGATGCGCCAGAGTTATTGTCTTTTAATATTGATATAATTGATACGCATGAAAATGATTTACCGTTAGTTTTAGAAAATACACAAGTTGAAAGTCCAAAATTGATTTATAGAGGCGCAGATGATCGTTTTCAAACATTAATGACTTCGGAACTTCAATTTAATATGATAGTTCCAAATAATATTGATGGCAAGTTTATACATTTGTTTAGCGGTACAGAACAGCGGTATAAGGTTCAAATTGTAGAAAATACAAATTCTGCAAATCAAAAATTAGTTTGGCAAGGTTATTTATTGCCAGAGCAATTTTCAGAACCTTATAAAAATGGTAATTTTTTTGTTAGTTTTGTTGCTACAGATGGTATTGGAAGATTAAAGGGTCTGTATTTATCAGATGCTTTTTATGAAAATGAGCAAACTATTGCTAAAATATTGTCAGAAGTTTTGCTTTTGACTGGTAATGAATTTGAAATTGTTTATGCTGGTGCAATAAAAAACGCAGTTGCAAATCTTAAATTACAAGATTTGGCAATAGATACAGGTTGTTATTTGACCAGTGGAAAGAAAAAAACGGCTTATTTTATTTTAGAAGCCATTGTAAAAAGTTTAGGATGTAGATTGTTTCAAAATAATAGCCGTTGGTTTATAGTTGGTATTAATCGTTTTAAAGATTATGAGATAATTTTTGAGCGTTACGATAAAAATGGTTTGTATTTATCACCAGCTAAATTAGGTAGAGCTGTTTTATCTGCTAAATATGAAGCTCATCCTCAAATTTCTATGCTTCCTAAGTTGCATAAAATGACTGTGGAGTGGGATTTTAAAGATGAACCATCAATAACACCAAGAGATTTACTTTATCAAGATTTTAATAAAGAAAATATTAATGTTGATATTAAACATTGGAAAATTCAAGGTTCTTTAATGAATACTCCTTTTGATCCGCATCCAAATATTGGTGATGTGGTTGATAATATTAATAATGAACATTTTTTTTTAGTACTTACTGAAAATTCAAAATATGGATATGCGGTAATGTTGTCTAGTTATTATCCGTTAAGCATACCGGAGTATTTGAATTACGCTAAAATACATAATTTAGCAGTTGGTGTTTGGTGGTTGGGTATTAATGGTTGGGTTTCTGATAATGCAAATAAGTATGTTGAATTAATTGAGCCTTTGTATGTTGAGGGAAATTATCAAGGCAAGAAAACTATTCATTTTAATTTTGAGTTTAATGCCTATCTATATACTTCTTTTACTAATATTGATGATGTAAAGCCTTATAGATATGAATTGATTTTGAATGGTAACGTAATATGTTCTAATGCTATAAGAGGGAAAATAGAGTATTCATTTAATGGTTTAAATCATTTAGTTATAGGTAAAGTTGATATTAAAGAGTTGCCAATATTTGAAGACGGAATGCTTCAGTTTAGGTTTTATGCTCCGATGCCTACAGAGAATGGCGGTTATGGCAAATCTAAGAAAGTGATTTTTAATAAATTAGTTTTTAAACCAAATAAGGATATTGAGCCATTGGTTAAGGTTAGAGATATTGATTTTACTACGGAAAAAGATATAAAAGTATTTCACGGTGATGATCGAATTAATAATTCTAACAATGTTGTTGTGATTTCAGAAAATTATCCATTTATAAATATAGATATAGATGTACCTGGTGTAGATATTAAAATAAATACGTTAGATTATAATAATTATTTACAGGTGTATAGTGGTGGTGGCGGTGGTTGGCAAGGAACTATCACTTATTTTGAATTATCTCAAGTTGATTATGAATTTTTAAAATCGGTTGATCCTATTTTAATTATGTTGAAGGTTGGTGGTGTTTTTCAACCTATAACTTTTGATTATTCTTTAACGAAATCACCAACTAATATTTTTCCAATTAAATATTATTTTAGAGTTGTTCAAACAGGGAATGTTTCTGCGGCTTTTAACTCAACAGATGAGTTGTGGGTTCATAAAGAAGCTTCAATAGAAGTTATAGAGGATAAACAATATTTACGTGATAAATGGTCAAGATTTGAATCTAATGAAGATGTTATTAGAATGAATGAAGTTTTAGCACGTGTTTATCATGATGCTTTAAAAGATAATAGATTTGTAATGTCTGGTAATGTTTTTGGTTTAAAACAGCCATTCGATATTTTACGCTTTAATTATTTAGGTGAAAAAGACTTTATGCCAGTAAGATTAAATTTAAATCTAACTGAAGGTATGACTGAAGTATTTGCAATAGAACAAAAACAAGAAAACGTAGAAGATTATGTCGATTAATAACGTAATACATAGAATAGGTTTTGATGTACAGCAATGGTTGGTTGTTGGTAATATTGATAATTACTTATGTAGTAGTATTGATATTAAATGTAGTAATGTAGAAGTTAAATGTAGTAATTCTTAATAGATATGGAAGTAATAAATATAGGAGTAATTCCAGGTGATCAAAATGCAGATAATTTGCGTGAAGGTTTTGATAAGATAAATAAAAATTTTAAAGAAGTAGGTTTGCAGAAATGGACTGCAAAAATATATTATGAAAGAATGGCGGTTGTTAAAGATGGTGATACATACATCTTATCAGACACAGCAACACTACCATACAACTCAATAGATTTTAATGTAGAATTAGGTAGTGGAGTTTGGATTAGTTTATCTTCCAGAGTAAATATGGCAGAAATAGACCCAACAAAAAAGGAGTTTGTTCATAACAAAAACAGAGTATTACCAGTATTAACAACACGTAATTTACAACTATCAGATGATGACGCAATAT
>DQTE01000074.1 GCA_015662905.1 Crocinitomix sp.
TATTTTTTAAAATAAACATACATTTTTAGTGTTCGTTTATTTTTTTGTATAGGAGTTTTTTGTGTTATAATGTTCGTTCAATAAATAGTTAAGTGAACAACAACCTTTTATATAAAACAAGCCACTTTTTCGACTGATATATTTAAGTGGTTGTGAAATTGTATTTAGATAAAATATAGGAACGTAAATAAAAAATGGAATCCTTATGACTCGAGAAGAAAAAGCTCTCGTTAGAATTTTTTTTCAAAAACAAATCCATGAAGCTGATGGACAAAAATTTGAAGATATTTTTAATAAAATAATGAGATATTATGACGTAGACTTTCAGTCAATAAAACCATGGGGTCCTATTGGAGATAGAAAGAATGATGGATATATAAAAACGCAAGGTAAATTTTATCAAGTTTTTGCTCCAGAGAATATTGAACAATCATATCCCGCTGTAATTAAAAAAATCAAAACTGATTTTAATGGCCTTAAAGCTCAATGGAATCCTATAAATGAATTCCACTTTGTTGTTAATGATAAGTATAAGGGAGTTAACCCTGATTCTGAACAATTGCTTGAGCAAATTAAAATAGATAATAATTTAAATGCTTCAAGTATTATGACACCTAAAGATTTAGAAAACTATTTATTTACTTTAACCGATGATGAAATCATTAGTATTGTCGGATATTTTCCAGACCCTAGTAGTTTAGCTGTTTTAAACTACTCAATACTAAATGAAGTAATAGATCATTTACAAAGTATTCCTATTCGTGATTTTTCTGAGAATATCACAGTACCGAATTGGAGAGATAAAATTAAGTTCAATGAGCTTTATATAAAAGATGGTGATGCATATAAACCAAGTAGGGCAAGTATGGCACTGGATTCAGGTATATTACAGTTATCTGAACTAGACAGTTACCTAAAAAATAACAGTGATTTTTTATCTGAAGAATTGCAAAAAAAGCTACAGCAAACGTATCAAGAATTATTACTAAAATACTCGGGGATAGAACTATTTTGGGAAATTGTTAAAAGAATATCTCCCTCCAATGATTCAACTTATTACGCACATGTATTAACAATTATGTCTAAATATTTTGAAACTTGTGATATCTTTGAGGAACCAAAGTAATGCTAATCCCTGCAAAGCATATTGCTTTTTCAGAATCACTTCTAGGACTGGGAAGTTACATATTGGGAATTTTAAATAAACCAAAGAGTATAGATACTTTGTGGGAAGAATTTCAAAGTGATGTAGAAATGAAAAATTATCATACTAACCATAGCTTTGACAACATGATGTTGTGTATAATATTTTTATACTCAATTGGTAGTATTTTTGAAACTAATGGAAAGATAGAAAAAATATGAAATTAATAAGTTTAACATCAAATAAAGATAGCTTTAACGATGTAAAATTCAATCCAAATGGAATTAGTTTAATTGTTGCTAAACATAGTGCTAGCGTATCAACATCTAACAAAAGTACGTATAATGGGTTAGGAAAATCTCTTTTAGTTCATATTATTCATTTCTGTTTAGGTGGTAAAAGCAAAAACTTTGAATCATTTACTAAAAAACTTCCAAGTTGGCAATTTATTTTAAAATTTAAAATTGAAAATACAACATTTGTTGCGAGTAGGAATACGGATAATATTGATAAAATAATTTTACATTATGATAACAAAGAAGAAGAATTGTCTATCAATGTATTTACAAGTACACTCGAAAAACTTTTATTCAATATTCCAGAAGATATAAAATTTTTAACATTTAGATCTTTATTACCCTTTTTTATTCGCCCCAAGAAAGAATCATATGTAACATATGATTCACCAAGTAAAGTTGGCTCTGAATATCAAAAAGAACTCTATAACTCATTTTTACTTGGGCTTAATACAACATTAATACAAGAAAAATATATATTAAGAAAAGA
The DNA here is from genome assembly GCA_015662905.1 of Crocinitomix sp. Taxonomy (GTDB): domain Bacteria; phylum Bacteroidota; class Bacteroidia; order Flavobacteriales_D; family Crocinitomicaceae; genus Putridiphycobacter. The sequence continues at coordinate 1,931 of DQTE01000074.1, forward strand.
ACAAGATAGGATTGATAAGCTAACAATAAACATTCAAAAAGACGAGCTATTGAAAGATTTTTTTTCAAAAGAAAAAGATGTCTCTTTGAGGCTTATTGATATTGAAGACGATATTTGTAAATTACAAGATAATATAGATAATTATGAAGTAGCATCAGACTATTATGATGTTAAGATAGAAGCGGATAAAATTGAAAGAACATTATCTCAAAAATATAATGAAACATTACTTCTCAATAACCAGATTAAAAGTATAGATAAAAGTTTGAAAATTTCTCCTGATTTAGAAAAAGAAAATATTGAGAAAGTTTATAATAAGCAAAAATATATTTTTCAGATATTTTAGAAAAGAAATTGCAAGATTTAGAAAATTTTTACTCAAAACTAACAGAAAATAGACTCTCTAGATTATTAGAACAAAAGCAAACTATTCAAAGTAAAATATCAACTAATGAAAAAGCATTAGAAAACTATAAAAAAGACTTTGATGACAAGATGAAATACCTTGGTGCACATCAGGCTATAGATGTAATTCTTAAAGTAAAAGATAGATTAAGTGAGCTTGAAAGCGAAAAAGAGAAACTCGAGAATTATGATAATTTGATTGCAAAGTATCATTCAAAAATGTTGGGTATAAAAAAAGAACTTATAGATACTACACAAATAGCAGAAGAATATAAAAAAAGTATTGACCCTCATTTTAAAAATAAGCAAGATTTTTTTAGAAAACTTGCGAAAAGATTTTATCCTGATAGTGCAGCCGGAATCACATTTGAAAATAACGATGGAGAAAATCAAATAAGATTTAATATTCATGCAAAGATTGAGTCCGATGGCTCTGATGGAATAAATAATGTGAAAATATTTTGTTATGACACTACTCTTCTTTTTAAAGGTGAAAATCATAACTTAAATTTTTTATTCCATGATAGTAGACTGTATGATGGTGTTGATGAAGTACAAAAAGCAGAAATGTTTAAAATAATTTATGAACTTTTCCAAGATACTGATAAACAATACATAGCCTCAATTAATCAGAATCAACTAAATGAAATAAAAGCCCTACTTACAGAAGAGGAATATGAAACTATAATTACTAATACAACTATATTAGAGTTAACAGATGCATCAGATAGCGAAAAACTACTTGGAATAAAAGTTGATATTAACTACGATTAAACACTTAACAAGTACTAGCAACGAACGCAAAGAGAGCGTCGCTGAAGATAAACGTTATCTCACAAAGGAATAAATTTGAAAGCAACAGATATCCCATTTGTAAAACATATAGGAATTAAAGAAAAA
>DQTE01000324.1 GCA_015662905.1 Crocinitomix sp.
CAATCAGAATAGACACTTAAACTCTTTTAGTAAAAACTGGTATTATTGTTATGTTTTAAAGGGATTTTTAAGGTGGTAACTGACCCCTAAATCTCAAGGTTTTGTTGTGTTTTTAAGCCTGATTATTTATGCAGCCCATTTTTCAATACTGTTATTTATAAATAAGCTCCATTCTTCTTCATCTTCACAAGTTTGATTATATTTACAAATATTTTCCATCCAAGTTTGTAATTTTAATGAATCATTAAAATTATTATTTTTAGCAGTATATAAAAATTCTACAAATTGATCTATTGTTAATGGTACTATTTTCGTTTGACCACCATAACTTTTAGTATTAAATCTGTTTAAATTAAAGTAATGAGCCAATGCACCTTCACTAATTTTTGGAGCAATAAATAGACAATAAGTTTCTTTTCCAATTAATTTTTTAAAATCTCCAAAATGTCTTGGAACAGATTCTCCTTCCATATTAAATTGAGTATTACCACCTGACATAGTAACTTCTGTAATTAAACCAAAATTATTATATTCTGCTTCAATATCTGGTTTTCCACCACCAGCTGTATTTAAAGGAACACCTTCCAAGTCCATAATAAAGTTTCCATCAACTCTTTTAGAATAATTTATCATTACTAATGCTCTCCATACATTCCACTCTAAAAATAGTGGAGCATCAGGGACATCTCTATTTTTAATTTGTACAAAAATATTTATAATATCATCAAATTCTTTATATGTTTTTAGTTCTTGCTTTGTATTTTCTATATTAGTTTCAAAAATTTGTTTTTCTAAAATATCTATTTTATCTTTTAATATGTTAATTGAATATTCACCTATTTGTGTTTGTTCACCTAATTCATTTAGTTTTTCAACAAGTTTATTTTCATTATCTGTAAATAATTGTAAACTTGTTGATGAAAACAAATAATCTTTAAAGTCTTTTTCTGTCTTAAATTCGTTTATATCTTTATCTATATTGTTTAATATAAAATCTACATCTTTAACTTTTGAGCTAGATATTATTAGTCTTAATGTTCTTTTCTCAAATGATATTATTTGAGTTGCTCTAATATGACGCATAAAAGCATCTCCATAATCTCTCATTGTTGATTTCTTTGTTTTTAGGAATTCTTTTAATGATTCATTATCACTTTGTCTTCTCTTTAAGTTATTTGATTTAATTTCATCACTAAATATTTCAAATACTTCTTTATTAAAACATTCATCAACATATGTTTTTCTGCTGCCTTTAAATAATTTTGCATTACTTCTAAAGTCTTTTATTTTTTGTACAATAATATCAAATTTATTATGATGAATTAATTGAGTGAAAAATAATGACAATTCTGTTTTTGATATACCTTTCATTGTATCAATTAATCTAATTAATTCTAAATATGGTTTTACATTAAATCTATTAGTTTTATCTTTATGATAATATGAAGGTAATTGAAATTTTAGCATTTGTTTTAAATATACTTCATGTGGTCTTTTCGTAGTTATTAATTCATGCCCTATTTCCGTTAATTTTACAGTTGGATTTAAATCAATAAATCCATATGCCTTAGGAGCTCTTGTTATTCTATCTCGTCCGGCAAATCCTGGGTCATTAGGTGTTTTTGTTCCTTCATAAAAATCTGATTCTGAAAGCTCAAAAAAGAATTCTTTATGTAGCTCTGGATTACGCTCCCACTTTTGTCCACTAAATTTATCTGTTAATAGCTTAATTTCTGGAACGATTTTTTCAACTGTTCTTGGTGATGTAAAACCTAATAGTAATTTACTTTTACTTATACTAGCCATATGATTACTCCCAAAAAATTTTGTCATCAACAGATGCAGATTTAGGTTGTAATATATCAATACCCGTATTAATATATTCTTCAATTCTATTTGAAACAATTTCTAATGATGTTTCAGAAACATCACAACCTATAAAATTACAGTTATTTTTCATTGATGCAATTACAGATGAACCACTCCCTAAAAATGGGTCACATATTGTAAAATTTTCTTCAGAACTAGCATGTATCATTGCTTGAAAAACTTCAACAGGCTTTTGGGTTGGATATTTAGCATTATGAATTCTCTTAAATCTCCAAACATCTGGAAAACTTCTATGTCTTATTTTTCTAGTATTTCCATTAGTTGCAAATAATATATATTCATGTCTTCTACGATAATAATGACCCATTCCTAAATTAACTTTATCCCATGTAATTAGATTTTTTACATCAAAATAACTTCTAACAACATGGCCTAAGCTAAGAAGCGAATAGGAATCAAACATAATATAAATGTGCCCAGTATCTTTTTTTAAAACTCTTTTACATTCTGTTAAGAATGCAATATAGTTTTCCTCACTATCTTCAAATTCCTCAAACCACTTAGAACCTTTTTTACCTTTTTCTGAATACTTACCTATTATTCTTCCCTTTCCAAGTTTTAATTTATTATTCATACCTGAGTATGCAGGATCAGTAGCTATAACATCTATACTGTTATCTGGTAGTTTTTTTAAAAATGATATCACATCATCTTTATAGATTGTAATATTTTTATTATTGTAAGTAAAAGTATATTCTGTATTAATTGAAGGTGTTTTAATAATTTGGGTCATATAAAGGTTTTCCAATTTTATTTTTATTGTATAGTAAGGAAGATTTGAAGTAATTTAAATCAATAAAGAATGTTTTTTTGAAAGTAAACACAACTATTTATTCAAACCCATTATAGCGTAAGCATCCTCATAATTTTAATTATATAGACATGAAAAGTGTCTATTAATAATGTG
>DQTE01000101.1 GCA_015662905.1 Crocinitomix sp.
AAAGTAACCGAAGTAGTACGAGAAGGTGACTGTTTTGTACCTTTTCACTACAGTGAACAGATGATAAACAACGTCACCTTAGCCGAGTTTGACCCTAAATCTTTTGAACCTAACTTTAAGCAATGTGCCGTGAATTTGTACTCTGATGCTGTGCCTGAGGGGATAAAGCAGAAAGAGGTTGAGATAGCTGGTAGTTTGGAGAAACCTGTAGATTTGGTTTTAACGAAGAGTATGCCCTTGGGTGTATCGAACGAAAAAATTAAAGAAATAAATAAAAGTACTACATAATATAATCATTTTACGATAAAATATACTAAAATTAATAGTTTTTCCATAGAAATAACTATTTTTCAAAGGAATAGCCATTATGAACCTTCAATCTATAGGCTATAAAGCACTTATTGAGAAGCTTAACATAGAAGGTATTGTTCATTGGCATTACTCTTCTATTGACATCGATGGACATACCCATAAAATAAAAAAGAAGACTGGCTATACTCATGAGATTTATCCTAAAAAATATGCCATAGAAGAGACAATAATCAACCATTTAGAGTTTGCATTAAAGTATGATGGTGTCAACCTCACCCTTCTAACCTTAATTTTTCAAAAGATAGATGAACAAGAATTACTTCTAGCCATTACAAACAAGCCTACAGGAAAATATATTCGACGACTGTGGTATTTGTATGAATTTTTAATGAATAAAAAGCTCCCCATCGCTGACCTAACACAGGGCAATTATGTTGATTTATTAGAAAAAGAGAAATACTATACCTTAGAGAATGCTCCTTCCATCAAAAGACAACGAATAAGAGACAATCAACTGGGGAACTCACGTTTCTGTCCAACAGTTCGTAAAACTAAATTATTGCAAGAGTATGAAGCAAAAAAATTAGCAAAAAAATCTGAAAACCTTTTAACCCATTATTCTCCAAGTGTGATTAAAAGAGCGTTGGGTTACCTTTATACTAAAGAGACCAAGTCATCATTTGAAATTGAAAAAGTTAAGCCCTCTAGTTCAAGAATTGAAAAATTTATCTCACTACTTAAAGAAGCACATAAAGATGATTTTTGTACAAAAGAGAAGCTCATTGAACTACAAAATCGTATTGTTGATGTTCGTTTTCAAGACAAGGACTATCGTGTCACTCAAAACTATATAGGTGAGAGTATCGCGTATGGTGAAGAGAAGATTCACTATGTCTCACCAAAACCTAAAGATTTACCTGCATTAATGGAAGGGCTAATAACAGCTCATCAAAGTATGTCAAACTCAACTACTTTGTCTGTAATTCATGCAACTGTTATTGCCTATGGTTTTGTCTATTTGCATCCATTTGAAGATGGTAATGGACGAATTCACCGTTTTTTGGTACACAACATCTTAGCTCGTGGAGCATTTACCCCCAACGGAATGATATTTCCACTCTCTGCTGTTATGTTAAAAAATCCTTATGATTATGATGCTTCTTTAGAGTGTTTTTCAGCACAAATTCTACCTTTAGTTGACTACACTTTAGACGATACAGGCACAATGAAAGTAGAAAATGACACAGCCCTTTTCTACCGTAATATTGACATGACCGAACAAGTAGAACGACTTTATGCATTTATAGAAAAAACGATAGATGAAGAACTAAGTAAAGAGTTAGAATTTATCGTTCAGTATGATTTATCAAAAAAATCTCTACAAGACATCGTAGATATGCCTGACCGTCAAATAGATTTATTTATTCGCTTCACTCTTCAAAATGAGGGTAGACTTTCAGAAAATAAACGTAAAAAATATTTTGATTTTTTGACGGAAAAAGAGATTGGATTAATGGAAGATAGTATTTTGAAAGAAAGAAGCGTATGAATATAATGATGAATTAATAGCGTTAACTTTTTTAGATTCTGAGAGTTTTCAATGAGATAAGGCAATACTTGGTAGACAAACTTAGACCAAACTTTGGGTTTAAAGAAGCCTATAGATTCAATTTTAATGAATAAGATAGTTAAGGACAAAATTTTAGAAAAAAAATCTTAGCCTAATTTTTTCTATTTTTTAAATAACTTAGAATGGCTCCCCACACGGGTTAAAGCCAATTCTAAAACTTCATTTTCTATTCTATAAATAAGTAATAAGTCAGGTCTTAAATGACATTCTCTACAACCAAGATAATTACCTATGAGATTATGGTCTTTATATTTACTATCCAATGTTTCCCCATTAGCCAGTAAAGTAACAACCTCTTTGAGTATCTCTTTATCTGTATTGGTTAACTTCTTATAATCTTTTTTAAAGCTACTTGTACGAAATATTTCATACATTTAGTTCTCCAAATCGTCAAATAACTCATTTACATTTTTAAAACTTTTTCCCTTTTTTACCGTCAATTCGTCCAATGCTTTTTGAGTCTCTTGGTTAGGAATTTTTACCTCAAAAGGAAGACCTTTATTCATAACTATCATATTGTTAAATACACTAATGGCTTGAGAATAATTCAGTCCTAATTTGGCTAAAATTTCTTTTGCTAAATTATAATTTACTTCATCTACTCGAATGGTTGTTTGAGTTTTCATGGTTCACTCCTATACTTCACTATATCCCAAATCATATATAAATGCCTTAATGATTACATTTTTTGTAAAATCTCACTTTTTATAACTAATATACGTTTTTCAATTGCAATTAATATTCTTTTATACTCTACATCAATTTTATCATTACCTGTAAGCATTGTATTTAATTCAGCATATTTAGTAATTAATTCTTCGGTATCTTTACATTCAATAAATTCATATTTAAAAATCAAATCTATTTGTAAATTGATTAAAGACATTGAACGATAGGAATAATCATCATCAAACTTATCTTGATTAATCGTTTTCCTAAGGTCAGAAATTAATTCTAATAAACTATCTAACTCTTCAAAAAAACTATTAACTTTTAATTCATCGTTTTTATGTTTTTTATTAATTACAGATGCTATCCAATAAGCTATTCCAAAATTTCCAAATACTAATAGAAAAGTATCTGGTTTAATTGAAAAAATACTCTTAAACTTAATGCATATAGCACTTAAAATAATTGCCATAATCACAGAAGTCATAAATATAGACCAATATTCAAAAAATATACGAGAGTTATCTTGTTTAATTTTCAGCATCCTTAATATCATTAATAATCATTTTTATTAGAGGTGGTTCATCAATACATATAAATTCTATTTTTGCTAACACTTCATCTATCGAAAACTTTCTTGCAAGTCCACCAAAAGCTTCTTCTCTAAAAGATGAAGGATAACCATACGAATCATCTAAATCAATAATTATTTTTTGATACTTATTAAAAATTGGTTCAAGAAACTCTTCTCTAAACCTTTGACCCGTAAATTTTCCATCTTTAGGGTGATATCGTCCTTTCACCATAGTAGAATAGTCTTCTGAAATTTTTATTTTTTTAATTTCATCCATAGTTTCTCCTTTCATCTAATTTATACTCATTGTCCATATAAATAAACTTCCCTTGAAATCATATGGTAACTTACCATATTTCTCTTTCTTATTTTCGAATATACGAAATGTTTTATTTGTTAAAACTAAAGACAAGCCTATCTTATCATTAGTTAATAACTGATTAATTTGGGGTAAGCCTTTACCTCTATGACCATAACCTGTCCTTGTTCGAAACTCCCCTGAAAATATAGATTTAAGAATATTTTTTGGTTCTAAATTAATAAATTCAAGAGCTTTTTCTTTAATTTTTTTTCTAGCTGTTTTAGTAATACCTTTTCCATTATCAAAAAAATAAAATGTTATTTCAGTTTCCGATTTCATTCCAAATAAATACCAATTATCTACTATTTTCTCTTCTTCATCAATATCATAAGCATGATGCTCAGTATTTAACATCAATTCAGCTAAAGAAATATATAAAAGTCTGAAAATTTGATCTTTATGTATAGACTTATCAAAAAAACTTTTTGTAAAATCAACAGCTTTTGCACAACTCATAGCATCATCTTGATTTTCTAATCTATTTGTTAGTCCATCACAAATTGGAAAAATATTTTTTTTATCAATTTTAGGAAGAGGTATATTTGGATGAAAATATTGGCTAAACCCTGAAACAATCATTATAGATTTCAATTCTTTCTTTTTAGGCACTTCAATATGTAAATGAATATCTATTTCTTTTTTATAAATTTTATCTAAAGATATAATATATAACAAAACCTCAATGCTTAATTCTTCAACATCTTTCATTTGAAATTTAAATTTATCATAACCATCATCTATATAACGAAAAAAGTCATCAAAAAACTTTAATGTTTCAGTATTATTTCCTAACAGTTGAAATTTTTTAGGAGGAGTAAGAGACTTTTGTTTTTTAGTTTTTTTATCTCTTACTTTAACATAATTGGGATAGTTTAATGGTTTATATTCTTTACTTTTCCTACTCTTTTTAGTTAAAGCTCTCCTTTCCTGTATCTTTTGTTGTTGTTTATATTCTCTAGAAGTATATATTTTTTTAATAATCTAACCTCCCTATTTCAATTTATTTCATCTTTAACCAATTTTCTAAAACTTTGAATTGCTGAAAATATTTTATCATAAATTTAAAACCTAAAACTAAATAACCATCAAAATAAATACTTTATAGCTCTCTCTAAAATTTTATGTCACCTTTTTTGAATATTTCTAAATTATCCTATTATACTAGTTAAATTTATACTATTAAAATAGGTAAATAAATATAATTTGACATAAACATAAAAAAGA
>DQTE01000294.1 GCA_015662905.1 Crocinitomix sp.
ATAAACCTGTAAATGTTGAAGAATTTTGAAACGTACCTCCATTTATAGAATAAGTATAGCCAGGGGTTCCTCCCGTTGGTGAACTTACAACTATTTGACCATCAGAACCTCCAAAACAACTTACGTTTGTAGGGGACAAAGTTGTATTTAAAATTGGCGGGTCAGATATAACAATGTTAGTAGAAGAAGAACAACCTCCAGCATCTGTTATGGTAATAGCATAATTCCCCGCTACTAATCCTGTTGCTGTTTGTGTCGTTTGACCATTAGACCACAGGTAAGTATATGGCGCTAAACCTCCAGAAGGATTGGCTGTTGCTGTTCCATCATTTCCTCCATTACAACTTGGATCATTACCTGTCGCAGATACTGTACAACAGGGTACACCAGGATTAATAGTGAAAGTTTGAGTAACAGGACAGTTGGCAATATCCGAAAAAGTCATTGTATATAAGCCTGGTGCTAAATTAGAAAAATTCCCCGTTGTATTACTAGCGTTTACAGGACCAGTAATACTAAAATTAAATGGTGGATTCCCAACGTTAACTGTGGTTGTAATTGAACCATCATTTGCCCCTAAACACCCCTCATGGGTCTGAATATTAACGGTTATTGGATTAGATACAAAAGATTGTAAAAATACCCCTGAATCCCAGGCCCAATCAAGAGCATCACCTATGGCTAACTTGATATGATAAGTTTGTCCACACTGAACATTGGCAACAGCTTGTAAAGGTACTGTATAAGCATCATATTGAACATTTGCCCCACCAGTATTATCCACTAAAAAAGCGCAATTTGTACAAGGACCTGTATTAGCACCTCCATTATTAACCGTATTCATAGAAACAGGTGTCCCCCCCGACCCTGGTATGGTAGCAATATTTATGGCGCCATTTGTAAAAGGACCTGCAATACCTGGACCACTTAAAAAGAAACCAAAAGCGTCATTAAAATTTGATGTAGAATATTCATGATATTCTTCTGATGCAAAAATATAATTAAATGAAATTTGCGTACCCTGTGGAATAAAATCAAACTCTAATATAGCCTCATTGTTCATAGCAAAACCACTAATTGCTAATAAGTCAGGATCATTTGGATCTGGAGCTACTCCAGCGTTATTTGATCCACTCCCTGTATTATTAGGGCCAACTGCAAACTGCGTATTTCCCGTTCCTAAAATTATTCCATTTGGAATCCCTAATGCTCCTCCATTAGTGAAAATACCAACCTGACTCTGTATATTATTCGCTAAAACTGCCGAACCATTAAAGGTTACATTTGAAACAATTATACCCGAACCTGTCAAGAAATTATTAACCGTCTGAAAAGGTGTATTGGTTGTATTGTCAACATTGATTTGAGCCATAAGCGACTTACCAATAAAAACCATTATAAAAAAGCCTAATAATTTTTTCATAACTTTTGAATTTAATTAATAGACGTAGTTTTCCTTAAGAGGTTGCCTTTTCTTCACTTTATTTTGACACTACAAACTTTTTGATAATTGTTTGGTTATTTAAAGTGAGTAACTTTACATAGTACATGCCGTTATCTAATTGATTTACATCTAACTGAATTTTGTTTGAACTGATGCCATTTCTAAACTTAACAACTTGTCCTAAATGGTTGTATATTTTAATACTACCAATTAAAGTATTAGGTGTGGTGTAAATTGTAATAGAACTGTTGGTTGGATTAGGGTATATTTTAAAATCATCCGCTATCAAATTATTAAGTCCTACTGTTGAGGCCGTATCACTAAAAATTGAAAAATCATCAAAAGCAAATCCATCTCCTGTTACAAATCCATCTGACACCAAACGAAATTTAAATTGCACATTTGTTTCTCCTAAATAATCACTTAAATCTACTTCTTCAAACACCCAACTATTTTGTGTACCTTCATATAACGGTTGACCATTGTCTTGATTACTATTTCCTACTATGGTGTACTCACCACACAAAGGTATCCAACTAAGTCCATTATCTATAGATGCCATAAACTCAACAAAATCATAAGACGCTTCTATATCCCATCTGGCATAAAAAGTAGCGTAAGCGTAGGTTGAGTTTTCAAATGAAAACATATCATTTAATTGTATTTGTGTTTGACTATTATTAGAGTAATTACTGTTTGGGCTATCTGTCATAGAACTTGTTGGTGACACAAAATATTCTGAGGTTGTACCCCAAGAGCCTGACCAATTAGAAAAGGTGGTAAAATCATCTGAAAATATTGCATTACCGGCTCCATAAGTTTTAACTATAGTATCTGTTCTTGTCCACAATCCTAAATTTGTTTTTAACACATATTTAATTTCATCTCCAAAGGCTATATTTGAATTTAGCGTATATGCGATAGAATCATTTTCTACATCCATAATGTTTAGGTTATGAACATTATCCGCTCCAATTGTTTGAATACCTGCTAGAGGCTCTATACTAACAGTGATTGGTCCGTTGGTTAATCCTAACCTTTGTAAAGAGTAATGAAAATATCCGTTGGTTCCCTCTATTTTTGAGGGGTCTGTATCAGTTGCATATCCATAAACGTGAGGTAAATGAGCTTGAATTAAATTCATCCAAACATTTTCTTTAGCTAAAGGTATGATTCTGCTGGCTGGTGGCCAAAAACCATCAGCACTACTACCCACCTCAGGGGTTTGAGCAAATATCTGAGGTTTTGTTGCTAAGTCATCAGCATACATCCAGTCGTCAGAGTCACCTGCTGCTGGATATAAATCTGTGGCTTTTTGATTTGCGTATCCATTAAACAAAACTTGATGAGAAGAGAATGCTTGGAAATAATCATGATCGGCAGCATATTCAGTAGTTGACCATCCTATAGGAAACAACAATAAATTACTATATGAGTGTGCGTTTAGAGCGAACTCAAAATTTCTATTTTCACAAAACCATTTAATTGCCTGAGTTTCTGGTTCAGAAAAGGCATTAGGCCCAGCATAAGTATCATTATTAACATCAGGTGATGTTCCTGCTTCATTCCAATGGTAAGCATAATTTCTATTTAGGTCAACGCCAGGATTAGATGTACCAACAGCTCTTTTATTCTTTCTGTGCATACCTCCACCACTTGGATTTGTGGTTTCATTTTGAACATAACCATCAGGATTTATCATGGGCACAAAATACATTTCTGTATTATCAACTAAATAGGTTACTTCTTGGTCAGTTCCATAATTTTCTAGTAAATACCACATAAAAAAAATGGTTTGCATTAGTGAGTTTGGTTCTCTTGCATGGTGTATAGCAGTGTATAATACTTCTTTTTCGTTCTCGTCAACGTTGGGGTTATCAGAGATTTTTAACCAGTAAATTGGTCTCCCCTCCCAAGTTGTAAAGGTAGATATAGGTGCTTTAGTTGTAATTAAATTTGGATAAGCATTTGACATTTCGTCTAGCTCTGCTAAAAATTCAGCATAAGTTAGGTAACCACCCATTGAACCTAGGTTAAAATTAGCAGGGACTGCTGGGTCAAATCCATTAGAACCTCCTGTACTGTTACCACAATTATTTCTATCATCATCACTTTGCTTAACGTTATAATTTTCCCACGCTCTTTTGGCATAAAATTTTGAAACATCATCAATTTGGATTTCAACTGTAAAACCGTTATTTTGCAGTATTTGTATTTCACTTACCGACAAATCTGTAATAAACCAAGTGTTTTGTTTTCTCTCTCCGTGATCTATGGCGATTCCTAATTGAGCTATTTGAGCTAATTCATTATCGTTGGCAAAAATTTTAACTTTTGAATATTTTTGCTGAGCCATTAAGCTATTGATAAAAATAATTGAAATAAAAACAAGTATAATTTTTTTCATGGTACAAATAATTTTTGCTATAAATTTAAGCAAAAACATCAATTAAAAAACAAAAAAATGATAAGTGGTATTTATTGCTTATTCTTTGGTTGGTTTGACTTTTCTAATTTTTTAGCCATTACTCTTCGCACTAATGCCATTAAAATACAAAAAAATGGTATTAAAAAATAGAACAGCCACTTATTCATACCATCTGTAAATGCCATATAGGTTACACCTAATAATGTAATAACGGCCATTGTCCACCAAAATTTTTCTAATATTTTATTTAGTTTCGCTAAATCCATTTGTTGTATCTTTATAGGTTAATGAAAAATTATACATTTTGTATTGATTAAAAGTTTCGTCAGTTTCTAACCCTACTCCTCTAGCTTCAATTGTAGGTGATTCGACAAAAAAGTTTTTACTTGTTCTCACTTTTTTTAATTTTTTATCCCAAAACAACTCTTCTGTTTTAAGTGTTTGATGTTTTTCGTGATTTGTAAATATAACATTATTTCTACAAACTATTAGATTTTCTGACTCTTTTATTTCTGCGTAGTTTGCTTTAAGCGTTGATATAATTTGACTATTTTTATCATAATAGTTTACTGTAAACCCATCTTTAAAGTAGGTAGTTTGAGAAGGTTTTTCAAAAAGCTCCATTCTATTGGCAATAATTTCATAAACGACTAAGCCTGAATCAGAATAGATAGAATGTAAGCCATTTGTAACTTGGTCTGGGGTTTTATCTGTTGCTGTTATTTTTTTTATGTTTTCCAAGTCGTTTTCGCAACCTAAACCTAAAAAAAACATACCCACTAACAGAATAGCGGGTATATTTAATAATTTATATTTTGTATGTTTTTTCAAACTTATCTAATTGTAGTACTTTCTCCCCAACATTTTAGTTTAAATGAGCTACCAACCGATAAACCTTCATCAAAGATTTCTTCTTTTGTTGGTGCATTTTTTAAATATTGAGATGAACTTACAGATGCTCCAGCACTAGCTGCCTTTTTGTAATAATCATTAGCTAACCAATAATTTGCTTTTCTTTCAAAAGAGGTATCTCCACATGAATTTGCTGTTTTAGCTACCGCATCACCACAAACTTTTAAGGCTTTACCTCTGTACTCTCCAGTTACGCCTTTCGCTGTGTTAAAAGCAGCTTTATAGCTTCCAGAGTGAAGATGTGCTGCTGCCAAACCGTATTTGTATTTCCCTTGGTTTTCTCCTTCACCTTCAAGTTCAATCGCTTTTTTAAAGTAATCTTTAGATTTTTTATATTCTTTTTTCTTTAAGTAAAAATTACCTTGAGAATAAAATGCCTCTGCTGTTGGTTCTAAGGCTAATAATGTGTCTGCAAATTGTCCATATAAATCAGAATCTGTACATTTCTTTTTATCTAATAAAGATAAATAACTTTTAACGGCGTCAATTTTAGCTTGTTTTTCAGTTGGTAAGTCAACTATTTTTTTAGCTAAAACGTTAGTAATATCTTCACATTTATTAGCAAGTTTTGAAAAATAAGAATCTAAATAAGTTTGAGTTTTAATCCAATATCCTTTCTTTTTTTCATTTTTGGCATTTGCAATACCTTCAGTAACGTAATCAGATAATTTAAGATACTCTTCTAAAGCAAAAGCTCTTTGTTTTTCTTTTTCTTCATCCTCAGCTTTATTAAATTTTCTTACCAAATGTGTATAATAATATTGTATATCGGTAGTTTTATTTTTAGCTTTTAAGGTATGGATACTTTTACTATACAACTCATCAATTAAATCAGTATCTTCTGACTTAATTTTGACTAGAAACGTTGCGTATTCAACTTTCCATTTTGGGTTTTCTTTATAGGTATCTCCCGTTTTGTAAACCCAAAGCAGCGTGTCAGTTAAATTTGCTTTTACTGTTGGGTCTTTTTCTTTTTTCAATAATTGTTTGTAGCTAATTCTTGCTGTGTTCCAATCATTTTGCTCTAGTACATCTTTACCACAATGCTTGTAAGCATCAAGGAAAAAATTAGTTGCATCTCTCCACATTTTATTTTGAGCATACAAACTTGTTAATCCACGCGCTTTATCACAATCTGATTGCGCTTGAGAAAACCCTAGATTAGTAGTTACACTTAAAACTAGTAATAAAATTAAATTTTTCATTGTTTTGTTTTTCATTTTGTTAATCATATTTTCTTTTTAAAAACCATCTATCGTATACTCCTGGGCTAATTGTAACGCCTACAAACACACCGAGATAGTCTTCTTTTATTAAATTATTTTTTGTAGTTCCAAAGCTTCCATACTTTACTCCCAAATTAAGGTTTGTATTGGAATTGTTTGTCATTACAGGAATACCTAATCCAAAACTTATGCCATAATCTATTAATTGGGTATTACTAATTAAAATTTGTGATAAAGTGTAGTTAAATCCAAATCTATAATGTAATTTACCTACCCAAGGGATTAAATTATTATTTGCATTTCTACCAGTGTGTGGTGAATATTGTATGCCAAATGAATTTGACAATCTGTTTGTAAAGACATTGTTTGTAATTACATTATTAAACGACTCATAATAGTTTGACCATTCTTGATATTTAACATCTCCGCTTATTTTTATTAAGTAAGACTGTGACTCTCCACTTTTAGGTCTTATTCTATACTCAAACCCTATTTTATAGCTTGCTGGTAAATTAATAATACCACTATTATTATCGATATATTCAACTGTGTCTATGACATACTGAAAATATGAAAAATTATCGTAAAAACTTTCTGTATAAGAGTAAGACAACAAGTCTTGATTTGCTTTCAATTTAATTTCAGGTGAATAGGTAAAACCTAAGGATATTGAATTATGTTGAAAGTTTTTTTCAAAAATAAAACCAAAATCATAGGTGGGTGATTTAACTCTGGTTGTTCTTTCTATACGTGAATGAACCGAGCCTGCTGGAAAAGCGACATATTCAAACGATTGAATTTTGTTAGATGAACCAAACAAATATCTTAAATTCCCCCCTAAAGACAAACTTGCATTTTTAAATTTGTATTTATAGGCTACTCCTATATGAAATTGACTTATTGTTCCTGCGCCTTCATTTATTTTTTGTGATATAGTATCACCATCTACAATATTTGAATTAGCTATTAAGTAGCCAGTGCTAGAGAAAGGTGTTAGCCCAAATGAAGCGCCCCAATTTTTTTTGATTGGTAACCCTAACTGGAACTGGTTTAATCCAAATTGTCTTGCGCTAGATGATTCATTTGTATTAGAAAACGTAGAAAACCTTCCATTTAATCCCATTTGAAATAGAGGTCTGTATCTTGAAATGTTAGCATAAGAAGCAGGGTTGTTTTGATTTACTATAGTGGAATCATTATTTGCGGTTAACGCATTTCCCATACTCATAAAATAGGCATATTCTCCGTTATTTAATTCTCCTAAACCAAATACACTATAAGGTGATTGTGTTCCTTTTTGAGCAAATAGTTCAAAAGAAAGTGTTATACTTATGTAAAGTAGTATTTTTAATCTATACATTATGTCTTAAAATTTCATTTAACCCTATAAGTGTTAAATTTGAATTTGCAAAGATGTGTTTTTTAGTGGATTTATCAAAGTATTTTAGGTCTCCTCCTGTCATAAAAATTGTTAATCTGTCAAATTGTTTAGAATAACGTTCAATAAAACCATTTATTTCGTGAATGATTCCGAGTTGCACCCCTGCTTGTAAACTACTTTTTGTCGTTGTGCCATAATTTTGATTAAAGTCATAATCTTCAATTAGTGGAAGTTGATCTGTAAAATGATGCATTGCTTTGTATCTCATTTTAAAGCCAGGTGCTATATTTCCACCCAAATATTCACCTTTTTTATTAATGATGTCGTACTTAATACAGGTTCCTAAATCTATTATTAGAGAGTTATGATTTGGATTTAACGACCAAGCACCTACTGCATTTGCTAATCTATCGTTACCTAATGTACTTGGTGTTTTATAACCATTTATAATAGGTATTGCTGTTTTATAATTTAACTGAATGTGTTTATTTACATTAAATGCTTTATCTAATTTAATTTGAAAATTAACTACAGAACTTGTTATAAGGTTAAAACTTAAATTTGAATTGTTGTTAAGCCATTTAAAAAACAAATCATTTTCTGAATACTTGAACGAACTCTTTTGTAGTAGCTTATTTTTTTCAAATAGAGCTGCTTTAAAATAGGTGTTTCCTTGGTCTATGATTAAATTCATTGCTCAAAGTTGCACAGAAAAAATAAATTATGAAAAAAAAATCTATTTTTTATTTGTATTTAAAAATTTGCTTATATCTTTGCCCCCACAATTTAAAAGTTGGTGATGTAGCTCAGTAGGTAGAGCAAAGGACTGAAAATCCTTGTGTCGGCGGTTCGATCCCGTCCATCACCACTACAAAAAAGCTCTAATTTTTAGAGCTTTTTTGTTTTTGGGCAGTGTATGTAGTTATTCCCAAAATCACATCTTAATTTTTAAACCATCATAAGCTAAAAATACGTTTTTGGGTAGCTCTTTACTAATTTCATTATGTTTACCTAATAAATGGCTGATGTGAGTTAAATACGCTTTTTTTGGTTTTATTTCTTCTATGAACTCTATGGCTTCTTTTAAGGTAAAATGCGACAAATGTTTTTCTTTACGTAGTGCGTTTATGACCAACACTTCTGTCCCTTTAATCTTTTCTTTTTCTGTACCTGAAATATAGTTTGCATCTGTAATATAAGTAAAGTTATCAATTCTATAAGCTGTAACAGGAAGTTTATAATGAATCACCTCAATTGGAATTATGGTTTTATCAAAGAGCTGAAAAGATTGATGGTGTTGTATTGTTTTTATGTCAACTTTTGGAATACCAGGATACTGGAAATCTGAAAAAACATAATGAAACTCTTTTTTTAATCCCTCTTGCACTTGTTGGGTTGCATAAACAGGCATATTTTTTTTAGTTAGATGATTAAACGCCCTTATATCATCTAAACCAGCAATGTGGTCTTTGTGTTCGTGTGTAAATAAGATAGCGTCAAGATGTTGCACATTTTCACGCAACATTTGTTGTCTAAAATCAGGCCCCGTATCAATAACTATATTTTTACGGTTGTAGGCAATCATTATTGATGTTCTTAGGCGTTTATCTTTTGTGTTGTTAGATAGACAAACATTACAATTACAAGCTATAACGGGTACGCCTTGTGAGGTTCCTGTACCCAAAAAAGTGATTTCCATTCTGCGCTAATTTTTCATGAACAAATGTAGTTAATTTGTTTGTATTTAGGGTTTACTGTCCACCACTATTTAAAGACATTAATCTTGTTCGTGTTTGTAATAAAACAAGAGTACTAAATCGTAAGAGAAATGAGCTGCTATTGCTAACCATATAGAATAAGTTTGTGCCGCCCAACCGATTAAAGCAATGAAAAAGGTGAGCAAAACTGCAAAAATATTTATTCGTTTATCTTTGATTGAAAAATAACCGTGTATGGCAACAAAAAATATAGAAGTTGCCCAAATTCCTATAATAGGCTGTAGCGCTCCTCTAAAAAATATCTCTTCACCTACTGCTGCACATACAGATAGAAAAACAACTAAAAAAGTGTTTAACTTGTAGTGAGACAATAAATTTTTATATTTTGACAGTGATTTTTCAAAATATTCCAACTCTGTTAACCAAATAACAAACAAACCAAACATAATACCAACACTTGTAAATACAGGTATTAAATAGTAATATTGATGCGAGATATGGAACATATCAATCAATTGATTGGGGTAATATTGATTAAACCACACTCTAACTATTGCCACTACAGCCCAAGCAAGCAAAGGAAATCCTATTAGCGTTGTTAAACCTATTAAATATAAGGGGGATATGTTCAGTTTTTTCAATTAATACAGTTTAAACTAGGTGACACTTATTTTTGATGTTCTTTTACAGCATTACGAAAAGGTATTCGCTTTAACTTAGAATAAATCCAAGATTTTACATTAAAATATTCCAAAATAACTTGTTCTTGAGGATCATTTAATAATTCTTCAACTTCTCTATAAAAATTTTCAAAAATTATTTTTTTATCAGCTACAAAATCTTCTTTTACTAGTTTTTTTATAAATTTCATAAACACTTTTTCTATTTGATAATCCTTTTCATGTTTATTCAAATACCTTATGGTAGATTTACTGTCGTATTCTACAAAATTATAATTTCCTAGTTCGTAATGAATAATAAGATTAAAAATTCTAGAGAATGAATAAATATCCTGTCTTAATTGTTTTTCATTTTCATTTAAAATATCATTAACAATTTGTAAAGCACTTTTATAATCTTCTGTTCCAAACTGTGCATAAGCTTTATTGTAATTAAAAAGCAGTAACTTTTCTTTATTTAATTTACCGCTAAATTTTTCAATTTGACTTTCAATATCATCAAATAATTTTAACGCATTAGCAAACTCTCCTTTTCTGTTATAGAGAGTAACTTGACCAATATTAGCAGAAGAGAAAATTTTAACTTCAGAATCTAAGCTATTATAGTCTATACTCTGTTTTAATGTTAAAATTTCATTTATTAATAGTTGAGCATTTTCAAAATCGTTGGTATCTATATAGCACTGCATTAAAAAGTTCAATATATAAATATATCTGTTAGGTAAATCCCTTTTTACCTTTGGATTTTTATCTAAGACTGCTTTTGATTTTCTAAAGTTAATGAGTGCATCTTCATAATCTCTAATACTTGCTGCACACAATCCTTTTGTGTAGTAACAAATTGAGGTTGCTCTTGTAGATATTGCAGTATTTTTACCTTTTATCAAATGATGGTCTGCTATTTCAGATACTATTTTCCTTTCACTTTTATTTCTTGTAAATCCTCCAGACCTAAAGACATAGTTAATTTTTGAATAGAGGATATGATATTCTGCTAGATTTCGCAGTTTTTCTATTACTTCTGTTTCTTCTTCTATTAATTCATCTAAATTTTGTTTAAAATACCCCTCTTCAAATTTTTCTTCCATTAGCTTTTTTTCCCAACTTATAAGTTCAAAAAGATAGTAGAATTTTTCAAATTCAATTGCAATTTTTTTGGCTCTTTTTACAAATTTTGCGCATTCTTTATAAAGAGCTTTTTTATATAACAGCTCTACGTTTTTAATTTCTTGTCTAAGCTGTGATTTTACAGAATGGTCAGCGTAAAAATTACGTAAACTTTTCAAAATAAGTTTATATAAATGATTCTTTTCAGAGGGTAGATGTTTGATAAATTTTTCTTCAGCAAAATGCTTTTTTAACGCATCTTCATTGTATGAACTTTGTTTTTCTATGTAATCAAACAATTTTAAATAATTTTTATCACCCGACTGCAAAGAAGAGTTTAATTTGAAAAATCGTTTTTCTGATTTACTGAGTGTTTTAATTAGATCAAAAAGTTCGCTAGATGGTTTCATTATTAGCTTTACAATACAATATATTATTATTGAATTCAAATATAACTATAAATCGATTTAAAAAGATAAACAATGTATAAAATGTATTGATTATTGATTGAAATAAAAATGTTTACAAATTATTAAAGCATTGAGCTGTAACTTAACAAAAAATCTCCATAGAAATTCAATAATAAAAAAGCAGAGGCACCACACCTCTGCTCACAACAAACCAAAAACCCTTCTATCGATTCACGATATTAGCGAAGGATAACCTTTGTACCTTTAGGTAATGTTCTATCAGGATTTTCCATTAAATTCAACTTTAAAAGTTTATTTAGCTTAACCCCTTCAAAATGTGCTATTTCTCTTAATGTTACATCTGTTTTACAGGTATAAATATTATTTCCTTTTTTAGCTCTTCCTTTTTTAGGTGTGATATAAACCACATCACCTTCTTTTAAAACATCTTTTTTATTAAACTCGTTGTATTTATACAATTGACCTATAGCCAAATTAAACTCTTTTGATAATCTATAGAAAGTATCTCCTTTTTTAACCAAAACATATTTAACGCCATTATGGTTTTTATATATTTTATGTTCATTCATTCCTATCTCATAAGTAATTTCGTGAGTGGAAGTGTTTTTTGATGAGTGATTCACTTTAATCTCTCTTTTTTCCGAAATTTTAGGTTTACTTGATAATTGATTTTCCTTGTCTCTTTCTTTTTGTTTGTAATAATTTTCTGACATCTCATCAAATCGGCTCAAATCATATTTTTCAATAATGTTAATTAGCAAATGGGCGTATTTAGGATTTGTTGCATAACCAGCGGCTTTTAACCCTTTTGCCCAACCTTTATAATCTGTTAAACTTAAGTCAAACAATGATGCGTATCGTTTTCTTTTTGCCAAAAACAAGGAATGGTCTCTGTATGATTCATTGGCAGAGTTGTAGGCTCTAAAACACTCATTTTTTTTATCATCATCTTGAAAAAAGGTATCACCAGTCCAATTTTTATGACACTTGATGCCAAAGTGATTTTTAGCTTCTCTTGCCAATTTACTATTTCCGTTTGCACTTTCTAAAATACCTTGTGCTAGGGTTATACTTGCAGGAATTTTATATTGAATCATTTGTTCAATGGCTGTATTTTGCCACATTTCAATATAATCTTGAGTTGAATAGGTTGTAGCTTTTGAAGTTAAACTGCTAAACATTAATAATGCTAAGACTGTTTTTTTCATTTTTTTTTAGTTTTGGTTGTTGTGTGATGATATTACGCTAAAAATTTAAAGAGGTTACAAATAAAAATTAAAAATCAAATTCTATCCCTGCATTTATACCCCAAGCCCAAAGGTTATGTTTCCAGAAAACACCTATATATGAGTTACTGATATTATAACGAAACTCAGGCATTATTTTAAGACTCACTTTTTCTGCTTTATACACTAACCCTAAACTTGCCGTAGTTGACAATACAAATCCACTTAGATTTTTTGTGATTTTTTGCACCTCATTTTCAAAAGGTGTTCCATCTGCCACTGTGTAGTTACTAAAATATCTTATGCTTAAAATATTTGAGGGAACTACGCCAACACTTATAAAAGGTTTAAACCCTAAATCTGTTTGTTTTTCATTAAAAAAAGTAAATTTGAGTCTGATTGGCAAACCTACTTGTTGATATTTATTGATATATTGAAAAGTAGAATCAGATAAAGAGTCCTTGTAATTGTACGCCTCCCCGTAAGGTAAATAATTAAAACCAATATCTAAATCAAAATGTTTGGCAAGTGGAATGTAAAATCCCAAATTAAACCCAAAATTTTTAGTCGGTGTTTGACTTTCCCATTCTTTTTTTACAGTAAAAGGCGTTTGGTCTTCAAACTGTCTAAACGTATTAAAATATCCTACACTCAAATAGACCGTAGTAAATTCTTTTTTATCTAACTGTTCGGAAGTTTCTTTTTTATTATCTTTATCTGTTTTAGGTGTACTATTATCTATAATTTGACATTGAACTCTATTTGATAAAGCAAACAAAAACAAAAGAGAAAACATTAGTTTTATCATAATTGACTAATTTAGTAAATAATTTTTAACAAAAATATGAAAATCACCTTTAATTCTCCCGTAATTTTAAGTTTTTCCTTTTTATGTGTTATTGTTTTGCTAATAACTAATTACTTAAATATAATGCAGGGATGGTTTACACTACAGCCTTTTTGGGGTAACAGCTTTAAATTTTATTTTAGTTTATTTGGTCACACTTTAGGGCATGCCAATATTGAACATTTAATAGGTAATTTATCTTTTGTATTATTACTAGGTCCCGTTGTGGAAAAAAAATACGGCAGTAAATTACTATTAATAATGCTATTAACCACTGCATTGGTTACAGCTATTATTCACATCACTTTTTTTGATATTGGTTTATTAGGGGCAAGCGGAATTGTTTTTATGCTTATCATTTTAACCTCATTGGTTGATATTAAAAATAAAGAAATTCCCTTAACATTTATATTAGTATCCGTTATTTTTATAGGTAAAGAATTGTTGAGTGTTATGGATAATGATAATATTTCACAAACAGCTCATATTATTGGCGGTGCAGTTGGCGGTGTTTTTGGTTTTATTTTCACAAATAAATCTAAACTCTCAAAATCTAATACAAATCCGCTTCAAGGATTAAAATAAAATTATTACTTTTGGCTGAACATAAATGAAAGAAATGGATAACTTATCAGATAAAGAAGGGATTGACTTGCTGTCACAAAAATATAAGGAATTAAAATCAGAAATTCATAGAGTAATCGTTGGGCAAGATGAGGTTGTTCAACAGGTGTTAATGGCTATTTTTAGTAAAGGACACGCTTTATTGGTTGGCGTGCCAGGATTAGCTAAAACACTATTGATACAAACTATTTCAGATTCATTAGGACTCGGATTTAAACGTATTCAATTTACACCAGATTTAATGCCGTCTGACATTGTTGGTGCTGAGATATTAGATGAAAACAGAAATTTTAAATTTTTAAAGGGTCCTATTTTTACAAACATTATTTTAGCAGATGAAATCAATAGAACCCCACCAAAAACCCAAGCCGCTTTGTTAGAAGCAATGCAAGAAAAACAAGTTACCGCAGCAGGCACTAAATTTGACTTACCTAAACCTTTTTTTGTGCTTGCAACTCAAAATCCTATAGAACAAGAAGGAACTTACCCTTTGCCTGAAGCACAATTAGACCGTTTTATGTTTAACATTTGGGTTGATTACCCCACGTTTGCGGAAGAAATTAATATTGTTAAAAACACTACTCAAAACATAAAAGTTGAATTAAATAATATTTTGAATGGTGATGAAATTATTTATTTTCAAAATTTGGTACGTAGAGTACCTGTACCAGACAATGTTTATGACTACGCCGTGAAATTAGTGGCTAAAACACGTAAAAACACACCATACACACACGAACTGACCAATAAATACTTGGAATGGGGTGCTGGTCCTAGAGCTTCTCAATATCTAATTATAGGCGCAAAATGCTTTGCTGCTATTAATGGCAAATACTCACCTGATATTGAAGATGTAAAAGCAGTAGCCTACCCTATTTTACGACATAGAATTGTAAGAAATTACAAAGCAGAAGCTGAGGGGTTTACCATTGAAAAAATAATTGACGAATTAATCAAGTAAGCATATATTTTTTACAAAGTTGTTTAAGGTTGAATGATAAAATGTGAAAACGAATTATTTTGTTGATTGACAAGGCATTTTTGAAAAGCATAGCTGAAGTTATGGTTAGAAAAAATAACGAAGGCAGACGATAAAAGAATCATTTTTTAACTTATTATTTGACTTTAAACAACTTCTACTTATTATAAATCCTTATGTCTGACTATAAAATAAGACTTATAAAACCTGATGATAATAAGCCATTAGCTGATGTAATCAGAACGGTCTTAACTCAACAAGGCAATAACGTTGACGGAACCGTTTTTACTGATGAGGCTACAGATAGAATGTTTGATGGTTACCAAACAGAAAACTCGGTTTATTACATTGTTGAAATTGACAATAAAGTGGTTGGGGGCTGTGGGGTGGCACAATTAATTGGTGAAAAAGAAACTACCTGCGAACTTCAACGTTTGTTTTTACTAAAAGAAGCTAGAGGCTATGGTATCGGTCAAAAGTTAGTAGAAAAATGTATTAATTTTGCAAAACGTAAAGGATACAAACTAATGTATTTAGAAACCTTTCCTAATATGGTTGAAGCCATAGGTCTGTACAAAAAAAACGGATTTAAGCTAATTGATAAGCCACTTGGTAGTACTGGACATTTTTATTGTACTACAAGGATGACTCTTGATTTATGAAATTAGAAAAACTAAATTCTATAGATAAGAATAAAGTATCTCAATTATCTTAAATAAACTATAAGTTTTATTCTTATAACTCAACTCGCTAAAACCACAATTTAACAACATTTTGTGCACATATTCAGGTTGATTTTAAGGCGTAATAGACAAAATGGTTGATAAAATCTTCTGTAAGCTTTATGTTTGTTGGTTTAACATTAAATCAAAG
>DQTE01000149.1 GCA_015662905.1 Crocinitomix sp.
GGGCTTAATTTTTTCGTATTGCTTATAACACCTTTTAGACCATCCCATTTTTCTGCTTCTTTGAGTTTTTCTTCGTCTATATGTAAACTGGATTTTCCCTCTATTTTCAGAAATTTCTTGTAACCAAAATTACTAAGTAATATCTTAGGATTTTTCAATTTTTGTAATTTGGTTTTTATAAAAAAGTTTTGCGAAATTAAGATTTTAGATTTAGCTAGTTTAGATGCATTAGTTTTTTAAAAGAGTAGCACCTATCTTACAATTTAAACACAAATGGTTGGCACAAAATTCATTTTTTTGTTCTAATAAAGCCTGAGAGTCAAAAGCATTTTTTATGTCTATTTCCATTTTTTTCCATTGGTTTATAATACTGTTTTTTTCTGGTTTAGTATTGTTTAACCACTCAACGGTTAACATTTTTATGTGTTCGTTATCCTCTAATCTACCCAATGTAAAAAGATAGGGAACAAAAACATTGATGAGTAACAAGTCTATAAAACTTGTGGTTAAATTCGGGGTAACTCTCTTACTTTTTTTATTGAAATTATAGTGTTGTTTCCAATAAGGCGAGAGTTCTATTTGAAGTTGTTTTTTTAATTTGTCAAAACGTGTTGATATGGAAATGTCTATATTATTTACTAATAAATGAGACAGTTGCGCTAACCTTATCGTAGGAAAATTATATGGACGGATTGTGGAAAATTTCCATTCATTTAGGCTCATTTCCTTAATGTTGTATAAATGTTTTAGATAATGAAATTCATTTTTCAGTTGATTAAAAAAATCATCATCAATTTTTTGGTTTAAAAACCCTGCTAAACCAAAAAGATATGCTTGTATTTTAAACTTGTCTTTGTTTAGCTTTGATATAATTTTATCGTCAAATAATTCACCCATTTTTAAAAAGGCTTTTTGATTAACTTTTGTACCAAACGCCTTAAATAACTGAATATAAAACGTTTTTTTTCTATCTCCATTATATTTATTAATGGTTTTAAGAAGTTGGTCAGATTTTCGTTCTAGTCTGTTAAAAAGAGCCTTTTCTTTTTGTTGATAAATGATAAAATCATCAACAGAGTGAATATCATTTTTACAAGCTATCCAATGTTTTGAAGTAATATAACTTTGATATTTTTTGTAATGGTTAGGATTAACTAATGATTTTATTTCAACAGTTGGTAAGAGGTATTGTCCAGATTTAATATCAGTATCATATTGGTAAACTATATGCAAAATAACATTGTTATAATTTGAGTCAGATTGGTGGTTGTGTTTAAGCCAGTCGGAGGCTTTAACGTGAAATTCTATATGACCTGCCCATATTTTATCATCAATTTTGATTTTGCACTCTAAAAAATCAGGACCTGAGTTATGGTTGTGATAACCAAAGTTTAATATTTCTACTTTTTGTTGTTTAGTAGTTGTAAAATATTTACCGAGTAATTTTGTTTT
Source organism: Crocinitomix sp. (assembly GCA_015662905.1). Lineage (GTDB taxonomy): Bacteria > Bacteroidota > Bacteroidia > Flavobacteriales_D > Crocinitomicaceae > Putridiphycobacter. Next base: position 1,453 of record DQTE01000149.1, read on the forward strand.
GTATATGTAATGTAAATACTCTTCTTTCATTGATTTATTGAATAGTTTTGGTTATAATAAACCTAATTTATGTCAAATGTACTAAAAATAAGAAAACGTTAAAAAACGGTATAAATTCAATTATTTGGTTTGTCAAAATGTTGTAGCTCTTTTAAAGAATCAGTACGGCTCATTTTCTTGCAAATATGAGCCACAATATACAACAAAAAAGGGGGGATAGAGTGTTAAAAAATGAACTTGGTAAAAAAATAGTTTGTGCGTAAACTCGCGATAACCTTAAATTAGGGTATTAGATGAATTTTTCTTCAGCAAGAATTTTGGCCATTTTTTGTTGAATGTCTTTGGCAACTTTTCTAGATTTTTCTGCGAAATCATTTTCGTTACCAGCATATAAAATTTCCCTTGATGAATTAACAAGTAAACCACAGTCATTATTCCAACCATAAGAGACTACATCATCTAAAGAACCTCCTTGCGCGCCTACACCTGGCACCAAGAAAAAGTGTTTTGGGGTAATTTTTCTGACATCCGCTATTTTTTCAGCTCTTGTTGCACCTACTACGTACATTAATTTAGTTTCATCACCCCATTGAGATGATTTTTTAAGTACTTTTTCAAACAATTTTTCTCCGTTTAGGTCTGTGGTAAATTGAAAATCTAATGCACCTTTATTTGAAGTTAAGGCTAGTAAGATGACCCACTTGTTAGGATATTCAAAAAAAGGCGTTACAGAGTCAATACCCATATATGGAGCAACGGTAACCGCATCAAAATTCAAATATTCAAAAAAGGTTTTAGCATAGTAGTGTGAGGTATTCCCAATGTCTCCACGTTTGGCATCAGCTATGGTAAATATATCGTTTGGAATGTAGTCTAGTGTTTTTTTAAGAGACTCCCAACCTTTAGGGCCGTGACATTCATAAAAAGCAATGTTTGGTTTGTATGCTACAGCTAAATCTTTTGTAGCATCAATAATTCTTTTGTTAAATTCAAAAATGGGGTCGTCAAAGGATAGTAAAAATGAGGGGATTTTATTTATATCAACATCTAACCCCACACAAAGGAAACTTTGTTTTTTTTTAATGTTTTCTATTAATTGTTGATGCGTCATAAAATAAATATTACAGACCTCCTGCTTTAAGTTTTTCGGCGTTTTCAGCCATACGTAGTGCGTCAATCATTTCTTGCATATCGCCATTCATAAAGGCAGATAGATTGTATATTGTTTTATTAATTCTGTGGTCGGTAACGCGACCTTGAGGGTAATTGTAAGTTCTTATCTTTGCTGAACGGTCGCCAGTTGATACTAAAGATTTTCTTTCTGCCGCTCTAGCTTGTTCTTGTTTATCTACCTCAGCTTGATAGAGTCTAGTTCTGAGTACCTGAAGTGCTTTTTCATAGTTTTTATGCTGAGAACGTCCGTCCTGACATTCTACAACGGTGTTTGTAGGTATATGTGTTAAACGCACGGCTGATTCAGTTTTGTTGACGTGCTGACCACCAGCACCAGATGCTCTATAGGTGTCTTTTTTAACATCAGCCATATTTAATGTAAAATCAACTTCATCAGCCTCAGGCATAACAGCTACTGTTATCGCTGAAGTGTGTACACGACCTTGAGATTCGGTTTCAGGTACGCGTTGAACACGGTGAACACCTGATTCAAATTTCATTGTGCCATACACTTCTTCTCCAGATATTTCAAAAGACAATTCTCTATAGCCAGTAGTTCCTCCTTCATTAGAATTGACAACTTCAAGTTTCCATCCTTTGTTTTTAGCGTACATAGTGTACATTCTGTAAATGTCTTCAACAAAAATACACGATTCATCACCACCACTACCAGCTCTTAACTCTACAATTACATTTTTATCATCATTTGGGTCTTTAGGAACTAGCAGTAGTTTTATATCCTCTTCTAACTTTTCCTTTTCAGGTAGTAGTTCTTCCAGTTCTATTTTAGCCATTTCTTTGAAGTCAGCATCCTCATCAGCGCTTAAAACCTCTTTAGATGATGCAATGTTGTCCAGTACATTTTTATATTTTTTATAGACTTTTACAATGTCTTCTAAGTCTTTATATTCCTTATTGAGTTTAACGTAGCGTTTCATATCCGAAATAATTTCGGGATCAACAATTTTTTGGGCTACTTCCTCAAACCTTATGTTTATTGATTCTAGTTTTTGTAATAAATCACTCATTATTTTGTTAGTATTGAAACTCTCCCTCTTGAGATTTAATGGTTAATTTTTTATTGTCACTTTCTTCAACTCTTCCTATAATTTTAGCATCTACATTAAATGACTTTGAGATGTCAATTATATCTTGTGCAAATTCTTTTGGCAAATATATTTCCATTCGGTGTCCCATATTAAACACTTTGTACATTTCTTGCCAAGAGGTATTTGATTGTTCTTGAATTAATTTGAAAAGTGGAGGAATATCAAACATATTATCTTTGACAATGTGTAAATTATCTACAAAGTGAAGTATTTTAGTTTGTGCACCACCTGAGCAATGTACCATGCCGTGAATATTTTTTCTGTGTCTGTTTAACACTTCTTTTATGATAGGTGCATAAGTTCTTGTTGGTGATAGCACTAATTTACCTGCGTCAATAGGTGAATTTTCGACCTTGTCGGTTAGTTTTTTACTTCCTGAATACACCAAGTTAGATGGTACAGCGGGGTCAAAGCTTTCAGGGAATTTTTCTGCAAGATATTTATCAAAAACGTCATGCCTTGCTGAGGTAAGTCCGTTAGATCCCATACCCCCATTGTACTCATTTTCGTAAGTGGCTCTTCCATAAGACGAAAGACCAACAATCATATCACCAGCTTTAATGTTAGCATTATCAATAACTTCAGAACGTTTCATTCTTGCAGTTACAGTAGAATCTACAATGATAGTTCTAACTAAATCTCCTACGTCAGCAGTTTCTCCTCCTGTTGAGTAGATTTGTATGCCGTATTTCTTTAAGTCAGATAGAAGTTCTTCTGTACCATTAATAATTGCCGAAAGTACTTCACCTGTAATTAGATTTTTATTTCTACCTATGGTTGAAGACAATAGGATGTTTTCTGTAGCACCTACACATAACAAATCATCTATATTCATTATTAGTGCATCTTGTGCAATTCCTTTCCAAACAGATACATCTCCTGTTTCTTTCCAGTACATATATGCCAATGCACTTTTTGTACCAGCTCCATCAGCATGCATTACAATGCAATAATCTTCATTATTGGTTAAATAATCAGGTATGATTTTACAAAATGCTTTAGGATACAAGCCTTTATCTACATTTTTAATGGCATTATGTACATCTTCTTTAGATGCTGAAACCCCTCTTTGGTTATATCTGATATCTGACATTAATTCTTTTTTTACAAAAATAAAAAAGCATCCTGTAATATACAGGACGCTTTTATAAAAATTTCATTAAAACATTTACTCTTCTCCTTCAGAATCTTCTTTTGGTTCAGGAGCTTCTTTAGGTACGTAATCTACGGCAACAATTCTACCTTCAGTACGTCTGTTTAATTGGTGAAGCAGTTCAAATTTTTGTTTATCAGTTTTTTTAAACTGATTGATATAAGCTTCAGTTAATTTATATACTCCTAAAGTATCTCCTGTGGTTTTGTCAATGTCATAAAAAGTTGTTGGTACGTCCTCACCATAACCTCTTGGCACAAGTCTGTCGGCTGGCAACCCTTTTTCATTTACCAAGTAATTAACACAAGATTGTGCTCTTTTTTGTGATAACGTTCTGTTTGAAGATGAAGACCCACGTGAATCAGTGTGAGCCATCAACTCTAAAACAATGTTTGGATGTTCCATCATAACGTCATATAAATAGTTTAGTGAATCTTTTGAATTGATAGTACTATCTACTAGCAAGTCCCATTTTCCAAGCGCATATCTAACTTCAGGTAAACGTATTGGTTTTTCAATGTTTAGCACTGATAATTCTCTAATAATTCTTGTGTTTGATGTAACGTCCATTGTTGAGAATTTATCATTAGTTCCTAAGTATATTCCTTCAATCCCGTCAACTTCAACTGTGTATGTGTTACCTGGCATAATATATCTTGAACCATCTTCTTTTTCAGTTAAGTTTATTTGTCCATCAACATCTGTTTTTAAAACATAGTTTGAACCGTCAGAACCAACAATTTTTACTGTCATATCAGATAATGGTTCTCCTGTTTCTTGGTCAACAACTGTTATCATTACATCTACTAATACTGGAGGTAAATAGAAAGACCATATATCTTGAGAAGGAGCTTGTCTTGAACCTTTAGAACCAGCTCTATTTGATGAGATATATCCTCTTTCTCCGTTAATGTCTTTTTGAATATATACTATGTGATAATCATCAGCGCTAGAATTTATAGGATAGCCCATATTTTTTGGATTTCCCCATTTTTTATCGCCTATACTTTCAGTAGAGAAAATATCTAATCCTCCCATACCAACCAACCCATCTGTTGCGTAATATAGGTTACCTTCTTTGTCAAAAGTAGGGAACATATCATTTCCAGGTGTATTAATTTCAGGTCCTAAGTTAACAGGTAAAGACCATTCATCATTTCTTTTGTCATAAGTTGTCATCCATAAATCAACACCACCTTGACCACCAGCCATGTTAGAGGCGAAAATTAATACTTTTCCGTCTTTAGAAACAGCGGGTTGACCAACATGCGTAGAATCATGATCTTTAATATTTAATTTTACGGGCTCTCCAAATCCTTTATTTTTCTTTTCAACCATATAAATATCACAACCTAGATTCATTTTTTGTTCGTTTACACAACGCGTAAAAAAGGCTGTTTTACCTCTACCATCAAAACATAATGCACCTTCGTTATCAATTGTATTGATACCTTCTACCGGAACAGGCTCAGCAAAATTCCCTTTTCTATCTATGGTAGAAACAAAAATATCGGTAAAATTACCACCGGCAATTTCTTCTTCATTATCACCTGTTGCTGACGCTCTAGATGAAGTAAAATACATTTCCGTTCCTCTTGAATTAAGAACTGCGGCATAATCCCATGCTGGCGTATTAAGTTTAGACATGTTTTCAACTTCATGACGGGTAGCATTCTTTTTGAACTCTTCTGCCTTTTTGCAAGATTCAATTCTAACTGCAACCAAAGGATCACCTGGGTTTAGTTCCTTGTATTTTTTATAATTTTGCAAAGCTCTTTTATGATTGCCTTGTTGCATTTGCATTTCAGCTAAGTTATAATAAACATTTGGATCAATCTCGTGGTATCTTAATAAAATAGCCTTTTCATATTGTTCTTCTGAGGCTGGAGTGTTATCAATAAGTCTATAGCATTCTCCTGCTCTAAACGCATACGTTGCTTTTTTAACTCTGGCTTTATCTGTTTTAGTACTCATTTTAGCATAGGCTAACTTGTAGGCTTCTGCTGCTTCAATATATTTGCCAGATAACCACAAATGGTCTGCTTCTTTAGCGTAATTTCTTGTTTGTCCAAACGCTTGTCCACTTGATAAAACTAAAATAAATAGGATTAATTTACTTGCAATTTTCATAAAACTTATTTTTTTTCTGAATAATAAGTGACGAAAATACTATTTTTTTTTTAATAAGTCATTCATTATTTTATGTTTTTTTATAAAAGCAACAATTTAATTTACTTTTTAAGTTTGCGGATTTAAGGTATTTATCTTATTTACCACTCTTTGCGTAAGTTCGCCATTTTTCAAGTAGTTGTTCAAAATTATCAGGCAATTCCGAGTCAAATTCTAAATATTTTCCTGTGGTAGGTTGCGTTATTCCTAAAGTTTTTGCGTGTAACGCTTGACCTTGAATTAACTTAAAACAGTTGTCTATAAATTGTTTGTATTTTGTAAAGGTAGTACCTTTTAAAATTCTATGCCCTCCATATTCAGCATCATTAAACAAGGGGTGGCCAATGTGTTTTAAATGAACTCTAATTTGATGGGTACGACCTGTCTCAAGTTTACATTCTATTAAAGTAACGTATCTAAACCTTTCTATAACTTTGTAGTGTGTTACAGCGTGTTTGCCATATCCTTCATTTTCATCATAAACTCTGTAAACTTTTCTATTTGACTGAGACCTTCCAATATCTCCTGTAATTGTACCTTCGTTTTCAATTACATCACCCCAAACGAGTGCCCAATAAGTTCGGTTTGAGGTTCTGTCAAAAAATTGTTTAGATAGATGAGTTAAGGCTTTTTCGTTTTTTGCTATCACCAATAAGCCAGAGGTGTTTTTATCAATCCTATGTACTAAACCGGGTCTTGTTTCATAATCATCTCTTGCAGGTAAGTTGTCAAAATGATATACTAGTGCATTCATTAATGTTCCTGTGTAATTACCGTGACCTGGATGAACTACCATTCCTTCAGGTTTGTTTACCACAATAAGATCGTTATCAGCATAGACTATGTCTAAAGGGATGTTTTCTGGAATAAGTTTAAATTCTTTTATGGGGAAGGGTAGTACTACCGATATTTCGTCATTAGGTCTTACTTTGTAATTAACTTTTACTGCCTTTCCATTTACCAAAATGTGATTGTCTTTTGCGACTTGTTGAATTTTATTCCGAGAAGTGTTGGGTATTTTAAGCATTAAGAATTTATCAATTCTCATTAACTCTTGACCTGGGTCAACTATAAAATTATAATGTTCAAACAATGATTCTTCAGCTGGTTTTTCAGGTTCCATTTAATACTTTATTAGCTTTTGAGTATATACAATTTGGTTAAATTCATCAAAAATACAAAGTACATATACACCGTTATCAAAATTGTTTAAATTTACTTGTTTAAATTGTGAGGAAAGTATTTTTCTGCCCGTTAGGTCATATAATTCTACTTTTTGATTTTGAGTTAATCCTTCAATGTTTATTGTGTTAGCGGTAGGGTTTGGATATACATTGTAGATGTTTGAGGTTTTAACTTCTATTTCATTTTGAGGCGTGGATAATGTGCTGTTTAATCCAGTACTGTAAACGGGTCTTATAATCAATGAACCAGGGAAGGATGTGTTTACCCAATTTCCGGTTGTGTTATAAAATATTTTATCAGAATTATCAATATTAAAATCCATACCTATGTATAACATTTTATTTTCAATTTGTTCGAAACCTACAAAGTATGAAGTGGGTACAGGTATGAATTCTCCTCCGTTAAATGTATAGTATTTGTACTGGTCTTTTTGTCCGGCATATTTTGGTTGATGAGGTTCGAAATAGCTATCTTGGTAGATGATATTCCCCGGCTGTCCATTGTCATTCTCCCATATAGTTAGTAAGAAGATTTCTCCTGAAACGTCATTGTTAGAGGGAATAAATTTCATTACTACACCTGCTAAGGTGTCAGCTTCATACGCATTAAAAAGCACAGCAGTTTTAGCATTATAAACATCAAAACCATAAGCTGTTTCGGCAGTGCCATCATCATAGGCGTAAAAGTTTCTAAAAGATTGGGTAAAATAAGAGGTGTCATTAACGGTGTATATATTTGTTGATGAGGTTGCCACATTAATTTTAACGTTAAAATCAGCCATAGTATCGCCGGGTACAGATTGAGGAAACGTGTACATTGACGCTAGAGCAATATCGTAGGTATTAATTCCTATATTCCAGTTTGGGTTTATAACAGGCAGGGGGAAATTGTTCCCGTCAATTTCTATATTTCCAGCGTTTTGTAATTTTTGGGCAGTATGGTTATTGCTAACGGTAACAACTTCTGTGGTTTTCATAACGCTATTAGGGTTAGTTAAGTTTTTGTAGTGGTCCCATGGCACATTGGTGTAATCTTTTAGTAGTGTATTTGGTGGATAAACAATGGCAATATCATCTATAATAGTATCAGCAGCAGTTGAATTGTCTCTTAAATTAACATAGTCAATATGCCAATGGTCTAGTACGCCTGTAATTGTTGCTTTATTTCTAAATCTGAATTGAAAGTCAGGTTGAATTAAGTCAAATTGATTGATTTGAATATGTGCTATATACCACTGGTTATCATTAACGTCTCCACTAACACTCCATATTGGCTGCCAGTGTCCTAATTGAGAAGAGTAAACGTCAAGAATTAAAGAGTCATTTGTTTCTGGTGAGTTTCCTAAACCTTTGGCTTGGTATAAAAAAGTTAAAAAAACATTTGTTTTACCAGACAGGTCTATTGGTTTGGAAGTTAGTACGTCTGCATCTCCGTAAGTATCTACCGCTCCCCAATCGTAAGGGTAACCATTGTTACTAACGCCATCAAAAGTGACAACTCCTAAAGACCAAGGGTCAACGGCATAAGTATAATTTCTACAAGCATAATTATCTATCCAGATTTTGTTTGGATTATTCATAAAGGCAGAAAATATTCTTATTGAGTCTTGAGGGTAATTGGCAGTTTGATAAACTGTATCGGTTGATTGAGGTACACCATCAATAATGGTGTCATAGATAATATAGCATTCTTGATACAGTTTTTTAATTTCATTTTGAACGGGATAGGTGCACAAGTCGTTAACGGTGTACAGTTGCCCAGTGTTAAAGTATTGGATATTTGTAACTACGTTACCAGAAGTAATGTTTACTATTTGCCTGTAAGACAAAAGAGAGTCACATAATTGTGTAGATGCTGATAGAGGGGTAGTATTACTTTGATCTAAGAGGTGGTAATACAAAGTTGAACTTACATTAGGGTCTGTATAAGACAAGTTATAATCAACAAATTTATCGGTTGAAAAATCATCCCAAACAGGAAGTGTAAGTGTACCGTAGGTAAATGATTTAAAAGTAGAGTCGGAACAATCGTTAGCTTTAATTTGTAAAGGTTGAGGCTTTATCAAATCTTGATTAACGGTTAGAGGGATTACTATTTCTTGTGCCCATGCTACATTGAACACAAAAACCAATAAAAGTAAGGGTAGTTTTTTTAACATTTCAAATCTTATTTTTCTGCCCAAACGGTTACAGTTGTTCCTGCTGGTACTTTTGTGCTATCACCTCCTTGGGGTGATTGTTTTAAAATGACTGCAACGTTTTCGTCATCTGCAGTTTCACAAGAGATACATTCAGGATGAATGGACAAATTTAGATTCAATAAACGTTGTTTTGCTTGTTTTATTGTTAATCCTACTAAATTTGGTAATGTTGTTGAGGCACCAGTATTTCCTCTGGCAACAATTAGTTCAATTACAGTACCTTTTATTGCTTTTGTCGATTCATTAATAGATTGACCATTAATTTTTTGGTCTAAAATAAAACCATCTCCATCATTTGAGGGTTGGTAAGATACCGTGGTTCTAAACCCTATTGATTTAAGTAATGTTTCACCCATTCTTTTAGACTTATCTTTAACATCAGGCACTTTTATTAGTTTAGGTTTAAGGGGGACTATTGAAACTTGAATTTCTCTTCCGCTTTTTACGTATTGCCCTGTTGTGTCTGTGGGTTTAGGATGTTGCCAGCATACGGTGCCTTTAGGCCAGTTGTCAAGATACACCGAATCAACAATCACATAAGTGATATTGTTTGACTTAAATAGGTCATCTAAATCATCTACGTGAATTTTATAAAGGGAAGGGACTTTTATTTTTTCTCCAAAATTGGTATATGAATCTAAATAAAAACTTGTTCCAAAAATAATGATTAACCATACAATTGCAATGGCTAAAATGTTTAATAAATACTTTTTGCTAACAAAAAAACTAAAGAATTTTTTCATACATTTAAAATTGATAGCAAATATATTAATATCTATTATATAATCTTATTTACAAATGTTATTTTTTTAATGAAGCTGTTCATTTTGGTTGAGCTATGAGAGATTAAAAAACATTGTAAAAAGATATTTGTACAAAATAAGTTAATAAAAATTTTAGTATCAATTGTTGATAGCTTATTTACGAAAATATGTAGATGTGTTATAATATTAAACAAGAATTTGATGGGTTATTATGGGTTGTAGGGGGGGAATATAGTGAATTGATATAAATACAAAGAAAGCGCAAACTAAACAAGTTGCGCTTTCTTTATACTTAACTTTAAGTATTCTTAATAGTTGATGTCAAAGATAAAATGACGCAATTGGTGTTTTATTTTTGAAAAGCAGCCCATCTATAATTAACAGCTTCTTCTGCATCTAATAAAGCTAACACCTCATCAACAATGTTTTCACTCAATTCTAAAAATGTTGTAAATCCTACACAAGAAGCATTGATTTCACCAAGAATATATTTGTCTTTTCCTGTTTTTTTGTCTGTATCAAGCATGAAATCAGCTGTCCAAATTAAAGGCAAATCATAATTACCAAGTCTTTTTTGTATAGTAGGTAGTGATTTTTTTACTAATTCTACTAATTCAGGCCATTTTTCTGGCTTATCATATCTATACTTGGCTCCTGAGAATAATGTGGCTGAAAAAGCATCTTTGGTTTGAGCAGGTTTTTTATGTACAATGTTTACAACATTATCACGTAGCATTAATACTCTAATTTCTCCCTCAACAATTCTTTCTAAAAAAGGCATATCTAACAACATACCGTTACTCCCCTCTAAATATTTAATACAAAATTCTAAAAATTCTTGTAACGTTTTTTCTTCTGTATGATTATCTTTTGCTTCAGTAAGTTTTAATTTTGCTGTGAGAGGAATTCTATCTTTATCCTTATATTTGTCACTATCAATAACCTCAACTCTCCATATACCTTCTCCTGTAGAACCTCTATTTTGTTTTATTACACGAACACCATTGGTTAAACTTTTTGGGAATTCTTTTTTTAGTGTGTCAAAATCATAATATGTATAAACATCTTCAGGGACAATGTCAGTTCCTTTTAACTTTTCTATTGAGTTTTTTGCCCCGTAAGCTATCATAGCATCAGGGTGAGGTAAGCCCTCAACACCATTTGCTACTAACTCACGTAGCATTTGAAAGTATCCGATTTCATTTTTTAAATTACCAGGGTTTACCCTACTAATGTATGCATCAGCTTTCTCCATAGTATGCCGATATATTTCACCTCTATCAGCATCTGTATAAAAAATAATTTCGGCGGACCACCCTCTGTTTTTAAATGAATCAATAATTGGTTTAGAATCTTTTCTAAAACCATATTTTCCTTTGTCAGAGCCACCTCTAGCTTCAAAAATCACAACGTGTTTTTTCATTTTTTTTGTATTTACAATTTTTACTATACAAAGGTTATTATAATGATAGAACTCTTGATGATAATGGTCAGGATTATATATGATAATAATCAACAACAGAACGAATGTTATTTATGCTTGATAACGCTACAATAATTTTATTTTTAATAGATTAAAATTCCGATTTTAGTTTACAACGTTGTTGCGGATTTAAGGTATTAATTTGTAAATGTAAATACCTTTTTTGGTTTGAAGGTATAACTTTCCGTTAGATATTTCAAATTTTATAGCGGTGTTTTTTATTTGGTTCAAAACGAGTGAGTTAAATTTTTCGAGTAAGGGTGTTTTGTAAAATGATATTTGTTGTTTTGACAAAGTAATAATGTAATCGTCAAATAATTGTATCCATTTAGCTTTAATGGCGTAAAATTTTAAAAAAGTTCCAAAAACATCAAAGGTTGCTATGCCTTTGTTTGGAAAGTATAGGTATAAAATATCGTTATACTCTCTCATATAGGTTGGTGATCCGTTTTGTTCAAATAAAAAGTTTAGATTTTCAACTTTTAGAATGGTTTCTAATTTATGATTTATTTTGAGTAATTGCATATTATTTTCATCTAACACCCAAAAAGTATTTCCGTTAAAAGATTCGCAAACTAAACATGCTAATTGTATATCAAGGTCAGAGAGGTCAATTTCACCCTCAATAGGGGTTAGGGTATTGTCTAAAAATTTAACTACGCCTCTTTCTTTGTCAAATAACAGTACTCTAAATGATTTTGAAACTTCTATTGATGTAGGAAAAAGTGTTTTTAATGAGGCGGAAAAAAAAGTATCTAAATTGTAATTATATTTAACTAAAACATCATTGTTAGAGGTGTAGATATACCCAAAATTATCAACGGTAAAAAGATCTACTTTTACCAAAAGAGAATCTTCAAGTTTTAATGTTTGTGCTTTTGCAGTAACACAAACATTCATAATAATTAATATGGCAATAAAAAATTTGATTGGTATAAATGTTTTTATTGTTTACTTACAAATATAGTGCAAGTTTTACGGTTAGTCAAAATAAAGTCATTTATGTTATTGTTTTATTGCTTTACACTGATAATTTTTAGAGCTAATGTAGTTAAGAATTAATGGTAATTCATTTTTAAGTTGTGGAAATGCTTTTTTAGAATCGTGAAAAACTAAAATGGCGCCGGGTTTAATATTTTGTTTAATATTTTTTAATCGGCGTTTAGATGAGAGTGTTGAATCAAAATCGTAAGCAATAAAAGACCAAAACACTGTTTGATAACCTAAGTTAGTTAATGTTTTATATTGCTTAGGTTTTATCTTTCCATAGGGCGGTCTAAAAAGGTTTGATTGTATGTTAAAATTGGCTTGCTGAACGTTATTAATATAATTAGTGTTAGATGTTTTTAATCCATTAATGTGTGTCATAGAATGGTTACCTACGGCATGACCATTTAGTATAATTTTTTGATATATTTTTGGGTATTTCTTCACATTGTTACCTACGCAAAAAAAAGTTGCTTTAGCGTTGTGTTCTTCTAAGAGATTAAGAATCCATTCGGTAATTTTGGGTGTTGGTCCGTCATCAAAGGTTAGAAATATATTGTTTTGAGGATGATTTAAAAAAAAATCCCAAATGGCGTTAGGATAAAACCTTTTTAACCATTTGGGAAATTTATAAAGTCTCATTAGTTTTTGATTACGCTCCTATCATCATTTGTTGTAATTGTCTAAACAAACCTCCAAATGTTTGTTCGTATAACTGACGACTACCTTTAGGAATTTTGATTCTTTCAATTTTATTCATGTAGTCAAACAACATCAAGTTAGCTTTTTCATTAATTGATTCACTACCGTTTGTCATTCCTACAAATTGGAACACATTTACTAAAATATTATAAGTTTCAAACGCTGGTTGAATAGTGTTGCCAAATGTTTCAGAATCTAAAGAAACAAAGTAGTTTAGCCTGTCCTCACATTCGTCTAATAATTCAAGCGCTAAGGCGTCTGCTTTTTCGGTACTACCCACTGTATATAGAGATTTTACATAGTAAGTAATAATTCTATCGTAAGGTACTTTGTGATTAGGCATTATTTCATTTGCTCTTTCAATCACTTGTTCTACTTTAAGTTTGGTGTCCTCTAGCGTTTTATTGGTCTTTTCTTTTTCTTGGACAATCTCAGATCTTAAAATAATTCCTGTAGGTAAGTTTATAGTGTCATGTCCGTTGTCTGGTTGGTTTTCTATTTGCGAAATGTAAGTTAATTGTTGTTGCGCATTTGTATAAAGTGTAGCGTAAGCTTCTGCCAATGTTGCAAAGTGCATTCTGTAGTTTCTTGTATTTCTACGTGTATAATAGTCAATTAAAACGCCATCTTCATTCATGTTGCCTACACTAAAGTTATCCATCAGGTTGTAGTGTAAACCTTCCACATCAATAGCTGTTCTAGACAACATTGGTGCTAAGCTTTGTTCTTTTATCGGTACTAATTTGTAAACCATTCCTTGATTGTAAAAATAAGGCATTAATCCTAAATAGGTGTCAGGGGCTGCTGAACTAGCAAAGTAAATATTTCTCTCCCAATTATTGTTGGCTACCATATCTAAAATTAGAATATCAGCTTTGTACAATATATTTTTAGGGCAAGTCCATCTGATAACATCAACCATTTTATCTAGGTCTTTTTTTGCTATCACATCATCTTTAGGGTCGTCATTATTGGCTAAATCAATAATTCTTTCTTTATTAACATCAATGGTAAATCCTTTGGTTGGTATTAGAAATAGTTTGTTACCTCTGTTATCTATTATATTGTTTTCGTCATGTAGGTAATCAATCACATAGGTTAATGGCAAGTAATCAAAAGTATTGTTGAATTGCGCCAAAACATTTTGAATATTTAAGGCTTCCTCTTCTTTTAACCCAAGTGATGATGCTTTAGTAAGTAAGTCGAATACAAAGTTTCTAAAAGAAAAGTAATTACCTGTTTCGTTAAACCCTTTAATTTGTTGAACAACTTCAGGTTTTGATTGCGCTAAGGCTGACATTGTGAGTATTCTGTACAAATCATCAGCGGCTTTTTTAAATCCTGCTTTAAATTCTTCAGGGTTAGACTCAATTTTTAGTTTAAGGATTTTTTCGTTATTAGCATCTAGTGTTTTAGACCCCATGGTCATGTCGTTTGTTGTGGTTAAATAACAGGCGTCTAAATTACCATATTGTCTGTATTCGTGTTCTTCAAACGAAATAGGTAAAGGTTCTGAGTCGTAGGCTTTGCGTTTCATTTGGGTGGCATACCAATCTGTATTTAATAGGCTTAAATTACAAACTCTAACAGAGGTTTTTTTACCTTCAACTTCTTGTAAATACCAAAGAGGGAAAGTGTCATTGTCTCCGTTAGTATAAACGATTGAACCGTCAGAACATGCATTCAAATAATTTTCTGCCAACGCTTGAGCTGTGTATCTGTTTGATCGGTCATGGTCATCCCAACCTTGCACCCCCATAAGTATAGGAACGGGTAAACAAATTATGGTTGAAATTAATGCACCTTGCATTTCATTTTTAACACCTTTTCGCATTAAAATCATTAAGGCAGCAAGCGCAACAATTACAAAAGTAATAAATAACATTGCCATACCACCAGTTGTGCCTCCTACAAATAAAATAACAGTAAAACCAACTAAACCTGCGGTTACATAGCCTAAATCTTTCCAAGTCATATTTTTATAGGCTTCATATAGACCTAATACAGATAATCCAATCCAGAATGAAAAAGCGTAGAAGGATGCGGCGTAAGCATAATCTCTTTCACGTGGTTCCATTGGTTTTTGGTTAAGATAAATGATAATAGCTAAGCCTGTTAGTAAGAACAGTAACATAATAATCCACCAAGATTTAGAGGCTTTAGATAAGGTAAAAATAAAGCCAATGAGCCCCAATATCAAAGGTAACAAATAGAATTTATTGTGTGATGGGTTAGATGTAATCATGGAAGGGGCATTAGTTTGGTCTCCAATATGATGTTTGTCAATAAAGTTTAACCCCGTCATCCAGTTACCATCATAAGCGTTACCGTGTCCTTGTTCATCACTTTGGCGTCCTGCAAAATTCCACATAAAGTAACGCCAATACATCCAGTTAATTTGATAGTTAAAAAAGTAAGTTAGGTTTTGACTGAATTTTGGAATTCCGTTTCCTTTTACGCCTCCCCATTGTTTGTAACCTCTAACATGATGCGATAAATCACTGTACATTCTGGGAAAAAAAGTACTTTGACTTGCTTTATAGGTTGGTTTTTTATGTTTACCGTCAAAGGTTTTGTAATATTTTTGAACTATTGTTCCATTAATTCTTTTGGCGTGAGCTTCTGCATCAGCCTTGTTAATGTATCCGGCAACATCTTTTTTACCTTTATTTTTTTGTACTACCCATCTTTTTAAATATACATCAGAACGGTCTGCCCATTTTGATTGAGGTTCTCTTTCAGAGTTATAATACTGTCCATATAAAATAGGCCAATCACCATATTGTTCACGTTTTAAATAAGACTCTAAACTAACTAAGTTTTCAGGGTCATTTTCATCTAAAGGTGGATTAGCATTTGAACGTATTACAATCATTGCAAAACAAGAGTAACCTATTAACACCATGGCAAAACTCCATGTACCTGTGTAAAGTATTTTGTTTCCTTTATTTTTAGCAAAAAACAGTAATCCTATGATTAGTCCAATCATTAATAAAAAGAAGAAAATAGCACCTGAATTAAAAGGCAGTCCTAAACTGTTAACAAAATAACGCTCTAAGTTACCTGCTAAATTGATAGTGCCAGGAATAATGATAGCTTGAATAATGCCTAATGTAACAACACCAATAATTCCTGTTAACAAAAAACCTTGTACTGTTGGTTTGTATTTTTTGAAATAGATAATGTAAGCAATAACAGGAATGGATAATAAGTTAAGAAGATGGACACCAATTGATAACCCTATCATGAAAAATATTAAAATTAACCAACGGTCAGGGTTATGGGTATTAAGTTTTTCATTATTTGGGTTGTCCTCTATTAGAGTAACTTCTTCCTCCCATTTAAGAATAGCCCACACAACAAGAGCTGTAAAAAATGAGGACATAGCATATACCTCTCCTTCAACTGCCGAAAACCAAAAAGAATCGGTAAATGTATAAGCCAATGCGCCTATAAATCCACTACCTAAAATAGCCCATTTTTGACCAGATGAAAGTGTTTTGTTGTTTTGTTTTAATTCTTCTTTTGGTTGAGTTGTTAGACCAAACACACTCATATCACGCCCTAGCATGATTTTTTTAGCAATCATAGTTATAGACCAAAATAAAAATAAAATAGTAAAAGAACTACTTAATGCAGACATTAAATTGACCATATACGCTGCTGATTCTGGACTTGAAAATAGGGTGAATAATCTACCTAACATCATGAAAAGAGGCGCACCTGGTGGGTGACCTACTTCTAGTTTATATGCAGTAGTGATATACTCACCACAATCCCAAAGAGAAGTTGTAGGTTCTAAAGTTGCAACATAAACAAAGGTTGCAATTAGAAAAACTGTCCAACCTATATAATTATTTAGCTTTTTATATTCCATGAATTTAATAATTTATTGTGCGAATTTAAAAATATATTTTTGTATTGAGTATTAATTTTTCTTAAAATGCTAAAAATAGGTTTATTTAAGGTGCTTTTTTTGAAGATGTTTAAAGTCAAATAATAAGTTGATTTATTACCTGCCTTTGTTATTTTTTCTAACCAAAGCTTTAGCTATGCTTTTCAAAAATACCTTGTCAATCAGTAAAATAACTTATTTTCACATTTTATCATTCAACCTTATACAACTTCATTAGAATAATTGTGATAAACTGATAAGATTAAAAAAATAGCCACAAATCCACGAATGAAAATGTAATTTGTACATTAATGGTAAAAAGTTACCAAATAATTTCTTTTAATCCTTTAGATTTTAAATAGGTATTGGTTTGGCTAAAGTGTTTGTTTCCAAACCAAAATCCTCTGTTAGCACTTAAAGGAGAGGGGTGGCCTGAAGTTAAAATTTTATGTTTAGAGGTGTCAATTAGTTTAATTTTTTGCTTAGCCTGACCACCCCATAATAAAAACACAACATTTTTTTTGTGGTAAGAAATGGTTTTAATCACCTCATTTGTAAAAAATTGCCAACCAAAATCTTTATGTGAATTAGGAATGCCTGCTTGAACTGTTAAAACAGTGTTTAGCAAAAACACGCCTTGCTTTGCCCAGCGTTCTAAATTACCATTTTTTGGCGGTTCTATGTTTAAATCACTTTTAATTTCTTTAAAAATATTAATTAAAGATTTTGGGAGAGGATTGACATTTTCAGTGACAGAAAAACATAAACCGTGTGCATGTCCAGGAGTTGGATATGGGTCTTGTCCTAAAATGACAACTTTTAACTGTTCAAAATCACAAAAATTGAAAGCGTTAAAAACCTCAGTTGTTTTAGGTAAACATAAATGATTGGAATAGGCTTGGTTTGTTTTTGCTTTTAAAGATTTAAAGTAAGGTTTGTCAAATTCTTGTTGTAAAACTTTGTACCAATTTTTAGTGATTTTATTTTCCATAGTGCCAAATTAAAAAAAGGCTTCCTAATAAAGAAAACCTTTTTAAAATAATTTTAAATAAAAAACGCGTGTAAACTATACTAATTTAGCAATGTGTTTAGTTAACTTAGATTTTAAGTTAGCAGCTTTATTTTTATGAATGATGTTTCTTTTTGCTAATTTATCAATCATAGATGATACTTTAGGTAACATTTCTAAAGCTTCTTTTTTATCGGTAGAAGCTCTTAACTTACGAATAGCGTTACGTGTTGTTTTATGAACGTATCTATTTCTTAATCTTTTAGCATTATTAGATCTAATTCTTTTTATTGCTGACTTATGATTTGCCATACTTTTTTATTTATTTTTTTATCTTTCTATTTTAATAATATCTGAAAAGCTGGTAGCCCATAGGAGAATCGAACTCCTGTTTCAAGGATGAAAACCTTGCGTCCTAACCACTAGACGAATGGGCCAAAATACTTTTCAAAACTGGTAGCCCATAGGAGAATCGAACTCCTGTTTCAAGGATGAAAACCTTGCGTCCTAACCACTAGACGAATGGGCCAAAATGTTATTCCTTCCGTAAAAGGAGTGCAAATATAATTCTTATTTTTTTACTAACAAATTTTTTTTTAAAAAAGTTTGTTTTTTAGCTGAAAGTGGTGGTTTAGTTGAGAGTTGATAATTCACAACTAACAACTAATAATTGATAACTAACAACTAATAATTCAACCAATAATGTCGTTTTCTGATTTAAACTTAAAGCCTAGTCTTTTTCCTGTTTTTAGTTGAGAATCATTTGTTATAGCTTGGGTTTCTTGAACAGATACTATGCTAACTTTTTCGTAAGGTGGAGTTAATAAATCGAAATTAATAGCATAAGCAGATATTTTTAGGATGATGTCTTTGATGATTTCTGTCTTTAATTTTTGATTTAAAAAATCTTTGTATAAAAACTCTAACTGACCTTTTCCTTCTACAAAAAAATGGTCTTCTTTATTAATAAAAATTCTGGCTATCAAATAACCTAAATCATTTAAACGGTTATATTCATAAGAATCTGCTAAAAAGTTATAAACATTGATTATTCCACAATAGGCGTTGTTTGGATTACTTTTTATATATGAACTTTGGTGGACGTAATTATTTGGTGCTATTTTAAATACATTTGTGTGCATTTGAAACACTAAAACATCACTTCCTATATAAAGTTGTATTTCAGTATCACTTTTGTCAACAATTTTGAGTCTTATTTTGTCTTTATGCTCACCTATATCGTTATTGATAAGGTTTATGGTGTTTTTTATTTCCTCTTTAAATACGTTAAACCATTTTTTTGTATTGGTATATACATCTTGTTTAAGTATAGATTTTGTTTTTAGTAAATCTACAACCAATGTTTTAGTGTCTTTTTCCATAATTTAATAAGCTTTTGCAAAAATTACTCTTTGTTTAGATGGTTTGCCAGTTACCATACACTTTCCTGCTTCTTGCCCTAAATTAAAAGGTAGGCACCTAATTGTAGCTTTGGTTTCTTGCTGAATCAATTCTTCTGTTTCTGCTGTACCGTCCCAATGCGCTAAAAAGAAGCCACCGTCTTTTTTAAGTTTTTCTTTAAATTCGTCATAAGTTTCTACCTTTTGTATATTATTATCTCTAAATTTTAAAGCTTTTTGATAAAGGTTAGATTGAATATCATCTAATAATTTCTTGATATAATCAGCAATGCCATCTAAAGCAATTGTTTGTTTTTCTTGAGTGTCTCTTCTAGCAACTTCAGCTTGGTTATTTTCTAAATCTCTTGGACCAATTGCTATTCGTACCGGAACACCCTTTGCTTCATATTCAGCAAATTTCCAACCCGGTCTTTTTTGGTCATCATCATCAAATTTAACGGTAAAACCTGCTTGTTTTAATGTATTGCTAAAGTCCTTAATTTTAGTTTTTATTTGTGTGAGTTGTTCTTCTGTTTTATAAATAGGAACTATTGCAACGTGTATTGGTGCTAAGGCAGGTGGAAGTACTAGTCCTAAGTCATCAGAGTGGGTCATAATTAATGCTCCCATAAGTCTGGTTGACACTCCCCAAGAGGTTGCCCAAACATATTCTTCTTTACCGTCTTTTGTGGCATATTTTACGTCAAATGCTTTTGCGAAATTTTGACCTAAAAAGTGAGATGTTCCTGCTTGTAAAGCTTTTCCGTCTTGCATCATAGCTTCAATACAGTAGGTTTCGTCAGCTCCGGCAAAACGTTCACTTTCTGATTTTACACCACGAATTACGGGCATTGCCATATATTTTTCAGCAAAATCGGCATATACATTGTTCATTTGTTCGGCTTCAGCAATTGCTTCAGGTTTTGTGGCGTGAGCTGTGTGCCCTTCTTGCCATAAAAATTCAGATGTTCTTAAAAACAAACGTGTTCTCATTTCCCAACGCACAACGTTAGCCCATTGATTAATTAAAATTGGTAAATCTCTGTAAGATTGCACCCATTTTTTGTAGGTATTCCATATAATGGCTTCAGAAGTTGGTCTTACTACTAATTCTTCAGTAAGTTTTGCTTCTGGGTCAACAATTAATTTACCTTTATTGTTAGGGTCAGATTTTAATCTGTAATGTGTGACTACGGCGCACTCTTTGGCAAAACCTTCTGCGTTTTTTTCTTCAGCTTCAAATAAGCTTTTAGGGATAAAAAGAGGGAAATAAGCATTAGAATGACCTGTTTCTTTGAATTTTTTATCTAAAATGTCTTTCATTTTTTCCCATATAGCAAAACCATAAGGCTTAATTACCATACACCCTCTTACGTCAGAATGCTCGGCTAAATCTGCAATTTTTATTATATCGTTGTACCATTGAGAATAATCTTCGCTTCTTTTACTAATTTTTTGCGCCATTGTGGTATAATTTTTGTATCTTTATCAATAATGAAAAGCAAAGATAATAATATGTTTTTCAATCAAATTGAATTTATATGAAAAAGGTAGTATATTTTTTTACAGTTGTGATTTTAATGTCGTCCTGTAGTGTATTGAAACAGCCTGTTTATGATGATGTGTATTCTCAAGCTAATTTAGGTGTTGATATTGAAAAAGATGGGTACACAGCTTACATTAAGAATCAAGAAAAGAGGTACAAGGTTGTTCCTGATAGCAATCACCAAACAACAGTTGGGTATCAAAATAGAGATTTTGGTAATCAGGCAGGTTTTAGTAATACACCTTTTGACAATGGGTTAATGTATAACGATTATTATCAGCAACAATATTTTTGTTACTATCATAACCAATACCATTTTCATTACTATGATACACCTTTTTGTTATTTTGGAAATTCTCAAAACTACTATAATTATAGCTCATTTGGTTACGGCGTAGGTTACGGAAATTTTGCTTACAACAATCCTTATGGTTTTAATAATTTTTATGGCTACAATCCTTATGGATATAACAATTATTACGGTTATAACCCTTATGGTTTTGGTAATCCTTACAATAACTACTGGAATGGGTATAATAATAATTATTACAACAATTTTAACAACAGCAATAATAATTTATGGAATAACTCAGACGACAATACCTTTGCTGGGTCAAATCATTATTACGGACACAGAGGAGGAGGATATGCAGGGACAAGAAGTAGCAACACTACAACTTACCCTAACACCGTTAAATCTGCTGTGGTAAATGACGATACCAATTTACCATATCAAGGTTTAAGTACGGAGCAGGTTGTCATAAAAAATCCAACAATAGGTAATGGTGCTAATGTGCAAAATTCATCAATAAATGTTGTGACTGTAAAAACAACTCAGCCATCAACACAGCCAAAAAAACAAACAACGTTTACCTCATCAACCTCTACAACACGTAAAACACAAGTAGCAACTAACCCTTGGAAATCTAATACTTACGTTAGCAATAAAACGACAACCACTTCAAATAAATACCGTACTAATCAAAATACGTATTCGGGTACAAAAGGAGGTAGCAATAATTCTAATACCAGAACCTATAACAATAAAGGGTCTAGTACATTTGGTGGAGGAAATGGAACAACCACTACAAGGGGAACTAGTGGAACACGTTCAGGGAGCGGTAGTAGCAGTCGTTCTGGCGGTTCTAGTAGAGGCGGTTCGGGTTCTACTGGTGGTAGTTCAAGACGTTAAATTAGTTAGATGTAATTAGTGATTGATGAAAATATGTTTTAAACTTTTATTGGTGTTTTTCCCTTTGTTAGGAATATCTCAAAATGAAGAGGACGCACTAAGATATTCTCAAACTTTTTTTGGTGGAACGGCTAGAAATTTATCTATGGGAGGTGCGCTAACAGCCCTAGGTGGTGATTTTAGCACAACTTCTCAAAACCCTGCTTCAATGGCACAGTTCAATAAAGGTAATTTTTCTCTTACCCCGCTTATAGAAACTTCATTAAATAACGCGGACTTTTATGGTCAAACAATACCTTCAACCAATTCAACAATTAAAATAGGAAACGTTTCTTATCTAAAATCTTACGATTTAACCCAACTGCCTAATTATAAAGGTTGGGCAAGATTGCAATTGGGGATAGGTTATAATAGAATTAATACTTTTGATAATTACAGAGAGTACTCTGGAAATATTGATAACTCAATACTCAATAGTTTTATTAATGATGCAAACGGTACACCTACGTCTGATATTTATAGTGCGTTCCCTTTTACAGCAGGATTAGCTTATGATGTATATGCCATTGATCCCGAATCTACTTCAACAGAAAATCTTTATACCACAACCTACAAAGGAGAAGCAAACCATACAAGAGTTATAAATACCAAAGGAGGCATTGGTGAGTATAGTTTTTTAGCAAGCGCCAATTACAAAAATAAGCTCTATATTGGTGGGTCTGTTAATTATAATGTTGTAAAATACGACATAAGCTTTACTCATAAAGAAACTTATGAATTAGCAGATTCAATTTGGTTAAATGACATTACATACTCTGGTTATATCAACACAGAAGGAACAGGTTTTAATGTTAAAATTGGTGCAATTTACCTAGTAAATGAAAGTTTGCGTTTTGGGTTTGGTTTTCATTCGCCTACTTATTATCAGCTCAAAGATTTTTGGGGGAATGATATGAAAGCAAGTACAGACGATCCTAGTTTTCCTTTAAAATACATTGCAGCTGAAAATAAACCTACTGGTGAATATGATTACAGATTGGTTACCCCTCTTAAAGTCAACTTTTCATCTGGCTATACCTTTAATAACAAAGGGTGTATAGGTATTGAATTAGAATATGTTGATTTTTCTACCTCTGTATTAAAACAAGCTAAACAAGCAATTTCCCCATACAGTTTTAATGTGGAGAATCAGCAAATCAAAAATATTTACACAAATAGCATCAATCTTAAAGTTGGTGGTGAATATAAAATTAATCCAAGACTAGCGGTGAGAGGTGGGTATGCCTTATACCATACACCTTATTCAAAAAACAGTCAAGTTAATGTTAAATCAAACCATTTTATTACCGGAGGTTTAGGATTAAATTTTGGTGATTATTATTTTGATTTTGCCGGAGTTTTTAATCGAACCGCATACGAGTATTTTGCCTACAATCCCGACATAGAGGGAAGTAAAGTATTTTTTAAAGAAAACAATTTTAGATTTTCGGTTACTTTAGGGTTTAGAATTTAGATTAAATCATTATTAATAACATACTGAGCAATTTGAACTGCATTTGTGGCAGCACCTTTTCTAATGTTATCGGCAACAATCCATAAGTTAATAGAATTTTGTTGTGATTCGTCTTTTCTTATTCTACCAACAAACACTTCATTTTTACCTTTAGCGTAAATAGGCATAGGATAAGTATTTGTATCAGGATTGTCCTTTAAAATTACACCATCAGTCTTATGAAGTATCTCTCTTATTTTTGAAACATTTGGTGTTTTTTCAAATTCAATGTTTACCGATTCGGAATGTCCGCCTGAAACAGGAACTCTAACTGCAGTAGCAGTTACATTGATAGACTCATCTAAAATCTTTTTTGTTTCATTGGTAAGTTTCATTTCTTCTTTTGTGTAACCATTATCTAAAAAAGTGTCACAATGAGGTAAACAATTCTCATGTATAGGATAAGGATAAACCATATCAGCAGGTTCACCTTTTAACTCTTGTTCTAATTGTTTAATGGCTTTAACTCCAGTTCCACTAATAGATTGATATGTGGATACAACTACTCTTTTAATTTTATATAATTGATGTAAAGGTGATAAAACCATTACCATTTGTATGGTAGAGCAATTAGGGTTAGCAATAATTTTATCTTTTTTTGTGAGTATATGAGCATTAATTTCAGGTACAATTAACTTTTTGGTTTTATCCATACGCCAAGCAGACGAATTATCTATTACCGTTACACCTGCTTGAGTAAATCTTGGTGCCCACTCTAAAGAGGTTGCGCCACCAGCCGAAAATATAGCAATGTTTGGTTTTTCATCAACAGCAGTTTGTAATCCAACAATTTTGTAATCATTACCTTTAAACTTGATGGTTTTTCCAACTGATTTCTCAGAAGCAACAGGTATTAATTCGGTTATAGGGAGTTTAAATTCCTCTAAAACCCTTAACATTTCTTGTCCTACCATTCCGGTTACACCAATAATTGCCAATTTCATCTTTTTTATGTTTAAAATATCAAGCAAAAGTAGTATATTTAGAGCATTATTTTGAAATATGAAAAAATATTTAACTCTTTTTATGCTTATAGTTTCATTTATAGCATCAGCCCAATGGTCTGATGATTTTACAGATGGAGACTTTACAGCCAATCCAATTTGGAGCGGTCAAACTGTTAATTTTGAAGTAGATTTATCAAATCGTTTACATTTAAACGCCCCTTCGGTATCCGATACTTCTTATTTATCTTTATCCTCTAATGTGATAGAAAATGCAAGTTGGGAATTTTTGGTAGAGTTGGCTTTTAATCCTTCAAGTAGCAACTTAGCAAGGGTTTATTTAACCTCTAATCAAGCCGATTTAAAAGGAAGTTTAAACGGTTATTTTGTAATGATAGGTAATACAGCGGATGAGGTAAGTTTATACAGACAAGATGGATTAACTATAACAAAAATCATTGATGGTGCTGACGGTTTAGTAAGCAGTAACCCTGTTGGTGTTAGAATTAGGGTAACAAGAGATGTTGTTGGAAATTGGGAACTATTAGCCGATAATACAGGAGGAACGACTTATGTTTCCCAAGGAACTATTTTTGACGATACACATCTATCATCAACCTATGCAGGTGTGCATTGTAAATATACTTCAACCCGTTCCGATAAATTTTACTTTGACGATTTTGTGGTAACCGGGAATCCTTATGTAGATAATGTGCTACCTTTTGTAGTGTCTGTAACAGCAATATCCAATAATTCGGTTGACGTGTTATTTTCGGAGGATATGAATCAAGTTACAGTAGAAAATGTCAATAACTATTCGCTTGACAATGGCATAGGTATGCCTACTACAGCTGTTTTAGATGCAAGTAATTTGGCATTGGTACATTTAACATTTGGTTCAAATTTCACAAATAATACCAGTTATTTTTTAACAAGCTCAAATGTAGATGATTTAGCAGGTAACACTTTGATTAATTCAGTAGATTATTTTCTATACTTTGTGCCAGATACTTCAATTCAATTTGACATCTTAATCACTGAGTTTATGGCTGATTATTCTCCATCACAAGGACTGCCTGAAATTGAGTTTGTTGAAATTTATAACAATTCTACAAAAACCTTTGATTTGAGCAATTGGACTATAAGTGATGCGAGTTCAACTACAAGCTTAGGTTATTATATTTTACAACCAGGTGACTATGTGATTTTAGCTGACGGCAGTAGTAGTACCTTTGGTCAGTTTAATATATTAACAACACAAATACCATCTTTAAATAATACAGGTGATGACATTGTGATAAAAAATGATTTGGGTACAACCATAGATTCAATTACTTATGACCTAAGTTGGTATCACGACACAAATAAAGATGATGGAGGATGGTCAATTGAAAGAAAACGTTTATCAGCTCAGTGTAGTGATGCAAATAATTGGTCGGCATCAGAGGAAAGCATTGGCGGAACACCAGGCAATCAAAATTCTGTCTTTACAACCGTTGCGGACACCTCTGCGCCTTTTATTATCAATTTTACTTTATTGAATGACACTTTATCACTTCTTTTTGACGAAAGTATTGATGCTACAAATTTATTAATAGACATAACACCTAGCCTTAACGTTGTCAATTGGCAAGTTTTAAATGATAATATATTAGAGGTAGTCTTATCGCCTCTAACTCAAAATGTTGTTTATGCAGCTAATTTAAGCGGAGTCGTAAATTGTTGGGGAACAGTTATGGAAAACTATCAGTTTATGTTTGGAAAACCAAGTGCCGTTAACAAAGGAGATGTAGTTATCAATGAAATAATGTTCAATCCTTTAACAGGAGGCTCAGACTATGTTGAAATAGTTAATGTGTCTGATAAAATTTTAGATATAAAAAACTGGAAATTTGCCAACATAGATAATGACACCATAGGAAACTTAAAGACTATAACATCCATCAATAGCCTGTTTTTACCAGGGGAATATTTGTTAATTACTGAAGATTCTACTGATATTATCAATGATTTTTCTATTTATGGTGTAGGTACATTTGTAAATACCGATTTGCCAACTTACCCTAATGATTCAGGAACGGTAATTTTACTAGACAACAACAATACAGTTTTAGATTTTGTGCATTATGATGAAGATTATCATTTTAAATTATTAAAAACAGAAGACGGTAAGGCACTTGAAAAAATATCATTTGAAGCCGAATCAAACAATCCAGATAGTTGGCATACAGCATCAGAACAAGTAGAATGGGGAACACCGGGCTATTTAAATTCTCAAACTATTAGCCAAAATATAAATGGAGTAATCAGTTTAAATACCCAAATATTTTCACCAGACAATGATGGTTATCAAGATGTACTTACTTTAAATTACGAATTTACAAATCCCGACAATGTGTTAGATGTTCACATATATGACAGTGAAGGGCGTTTAATTAGAACTTTAAAAGACAACTATTACCCAGGTATGAGTGGCATGTTCAGTTGGGATGGTCTAAATGACGAAGGTTCTAAAGCGTTAACAGGCACTTACGTTATTTTAATAACAGTGTTTGATTTAGAAGGTAACCGTACTATTTTTAAAGAAGTAGTGGTTTTGGCAAATAAATTATAATTGTGTGATATTTGTCACGTGAAAAAAGATTACATGAAAAAAGATTAAAATATAGTAGATTAGCAGTCAGTAGATTAAATAAAAAATTATGATAAAGAAAATACTTAGCACTTTTACATTTTTTTGTACGTTAACAATGGCTTTTAGTCAAACTCAGTTATATATACCACCAACCATTAATTCAA
>DQTE01000208.1 GCA_015662905.1 Crocinitomix sp.
CTATTCGTGGTTTTCTTGGCATGAGCTACTCCTTCTTTTTCAAGTATAGCTAAATTTTACTTTCCACCTGACCCCTACTTCTACTTCTACTTCTTATCGTTTATTAAATTTGATTTAATATTATTTCTTTAAGTGTCTCAACATTAGTAGATTGTGTAATTTTATTTTGATACTGTATATTTCCAGTTTTCAATACTAAAACTCTATCACAATATTGAACCAAGTCTGATATTTCATGAGAAATTAAAATAGCTGAACTTTTTTGATTTTTGATTTCACTTTTGACTAATGATAATATACGTTGTTTTACATTTCCATCTAAAGCAGCAGTAGGCTCATCCAGTAATATAATAGAATTTTCATTATTATTCAGTCCTAACAATACTGCAAATACCTGCTGTTGTCCTCCAGACAAAAACCTGACTTGTGTATTCATATACTCTTCAAGTCCCATATTTGGCTTAACTAGTAATTCATAAAACTTCTTTTTTTCTTTTTTTGAAGAGTAAAATGATAATTGATTAGTTTTGGATACGGTAACCATATAATTTTCGTATAGTGTTAATGTTGGATACAATGTATTAATTGGATTTTGAGTAATATATTTTATTTTAGGTAATAAATAGTTTATACCATCTTGAGAAATAATATTTTCTTTAAGTGTAATTTTCCCTTTGTACGGAATCAGAATGCCACGAATCAATTTTAAGAGTGTAGATTTACCAGAACCATTTGCACCTGCTATACCAATCACTTCATTTTGGCTAACTATCAGATTTAAGCTAGCGATTATATTCTTAGTATCTTTATCATCACTTACGTTGACATTATCGTACTTAAAATATAGATTGTTTATTTCTAGTATTATACTCATAATTAAAAACTTCTATTCCCTATTTGTCTAGTACTTGTATTTTTCTTTTGTGATTTAAACTGTAAGTATAGCAACAATATAGTCATTATACTAATAACAGCTTTTAAATCTGTAGGAACTAATCCCACCTCAAGAGAAGTGGCTAAAATATATTGAAATATAATTGAGCCGAGTATAGGGCTTGCCAACAATAAAAATACATTGTATGGTCTAAGTATTGATTCACCAATAACCATTGCAGTTAATGCACCGATTGTTATGCCAACTCCCATAGAAATATCAACAAAACCTTGGTACTGAGATATTATAGCTCCAGATAACGAGGCAATACCATTTCCCAGTGAAACACCTATTATAGTTAACGTTAGCGTACTTATGCCTCTATATTTAAATGAATCTTCTGAGTCACCTAATGCTCTTATTAGCAGCCCTTGCTTTGTTTGTAGATAGAAAAACACTGCGATAAAAAACAATAAAGCAGTAACCATTAAAATTAAAAGACCGCTTATACTCTCAGATCCTAATATATTTCCGTATACATTTTGATTATCCTCATAATATTTATTGGAAGAACCAAGAATTCTTAAAGATATGGAATATAATGCTAAGCTAACCAGTATACCACTTAGTAATTTTGATACATTCAGTTTTTTATGGACATACGCGGTAATTGTTCCAGCAAGCATGCCTGACAGCATTCCACCAGTATAAACTAGAATTAAACTATACCCATTTTCAGAAAGATAAAAAGATACAGCTGCTCCTAAAATAAAACTGCCATCAGGTGTTAAGTCAGGGAAACCAACTACACGAAATAGAAATACTATAGACAAACTAATAGTTGAGTATAGTAAGCCAATCTCAAGCGTTTCTAATAAAAAATTATCCATTATTATTTGTAATATACAATATTGTCAATATATTTATTAAATGATTCAGGAATAGGTATACCATACTTTTCAAAAGATTTTGAATTAACAATAAGCCTAACTGATTCACTTTTAGTAACATGTATCGCTGAGGCATTTGTACCTTCAAGTATTAAAATAGCTTTTTTTGCTGCCTCAACACCTGAACTATAATAATTAACACCTAAAGTAAAGAGTGCTCCATCTTTTACGCTACCTTCATCACTAGCTAATAAAGGAACTTTTTTAGCTTTAGCAATTTTAGCTATTGCCACGATTGAAGACACTACAGTATTGTCAGCAGGTAAATATAGTAAGTCAATATCACTTATAAGGCTTTTTGTTGCTAAGACTACATCATTGATATTTGAAACTGGAACTTCTTTGATTTTAAAAGCATTCTCTTTTGCTATTCTTCGTATGATTTTCAGGGAAGCCTCACTATTTGCTTCTCCTGGATTGTGCAAAACTCCAATGGTTTTAGAATCAGGAAAAACTTTTTTAAATAATTTGAATTGTTGTTCATATGGTGCAGAATCTGTAACACCAGTAATATTTCTTTCATGAGGTGATTCAAGTGACTTTACTAAACCAGCATGTATTGGATCTGTTATGGCAGCAAATATTATAGGCTTACCTTTTATGCCTTTTGCTGTTACTTGTGCAGAGGGAGTGGTAAGAGTTAAAATTAAATCACTATTTCCTCTATTGTTATTTTGAACAATACTTAGCATAGTTTTGATATCTTTAGAGGCATTTTTTATATCATAAGTAATTTTTATATTGTTACTATTTCCCCAACTAATCAAAGTTGCTTTAAAACCTTCTATTACTTGATCTAGATTGGGATGTTCTATAAATTGATTTATTGCAATTTTTACAGTTTTCATATTTGAACTAGTAGCTTTTTTAGTTTTTTGTTCTCCAAGAATATAAATGGTTGCAAGAACTAAAAAAAATACAAAAGCTAGTATTAAAAGTGGACTTTTATTCTTCATCATTATCTTTTTCCTTTTTATATATTTTTATACAATAGTCAGGACCAATTGATGTTGGTGGCTCATCTACAAATGTATGATCTTTAGTATATCTACCAAGCTGATTAAGTGTAGTAAATACAAAATCATAATTTACTGGATGCATTATAAACTTACCACAGTCCTTACCAGAATCATCAGTCACTTTATTTAAGCAATATGTGCCATTTCCTGTTAAATTGTAATTAAAAATTTTCTTATCAGTTATTCTTTTTTCTTTTTTATTTTCAGGAGGTATATCGGAACCACTAAAGATGATATGTCCGCCAATATTTAATAGACTATCTGATAATGCCAATACAATTTGTTTATGAAATTTTCCTAAAATAAAATCAAAAGAGTTTCCTAACAACATAATAACATCATATTTTTTATTATCTGATAATTCCCTATACAAGAATTTAGTTATTTCTGCTTCTTCAAAAGCTATTTTTTTAGAACCTTTATTATTTTTTTTAGCTTCTACAATCATTTTTTCAGATATATCTACACCAAGGTAGTTAAGATTTTCATCTGAAAAACATTTAGCATTAATAGCTGTCCCACAACCAAGATCAAGTACTTTTATATTATTTCCTAAATGCTTTGTACTAATATTTCTTGCTAAATTAGATTTCCATAATTTTTCTGTACCAATATTATAAAGACCATTATAGATTTTTGCAATTTTATTAAATTCTGCTCCGATACTTTCTCTGGAGTAAAATGAACAATCATTTATGTTAGCATTCGTATGTCTCGTGATAACATCCTCCCACTTATTACAACTACACAAACATTCATCTATGGTACATTCAAAATTATTTTCTGAATCCTCTTCAATACCAACAGTCTCTAACCATGATTTCATATTAGTATATACTTTATTGCCTTTTAATAAAAAACCACTATACAAATCATTAGCATCACCTGGAAACCCTATTAAAACTTCTTTATTATCAATCATTAACAATTCAATTGGAGCTTTAGTATTTTTAATAGTAAATTTATTTGAATTTGTTAAAAGCTTAAGTGTTTGTGCTTCAGTACATTTTTCCCAGTCACTATAGTCTAAGTATCTTACAATATTTAAATCAACTTTATTTGGGATAAAAAATGCCTTATAAAGGGCTAATTTATATTCAATTTGACTTTTAGATGGTGGCGAATTAGGATTATTTTTAAATGTTGAAAGTGAGATTATTTCTTCTTTTGCATTTTCAATCATACGAAGTCCTTGTGAGTATAATTCTTCCGCATCAACAAAAGTTTTAGGAGTTAATTCCCATTTACCAACTAACGCTTTCATAACTTTTTTCACAGAAGAAAGTCCAGGTATCTCGTCAGATATTACATCAATCACTCCTGCCTTTATCCAAGAAAAGGCATTATTTTTATCTTTTTTCCCCATAATAACTCCTGTTAGTTTAATTCAAGTATATCGTATGTATCTATAATCTTTTGCTTAGAGTCCAAAAACTTTTGAAAATAAGTTTTAACATACTTAGGAATATGTAATTCTTGTTTTATTTCCATGTACTCATTTAAATTTTTAGCAGTAATAGCAATTTCAAAACAAATATTCAAGTGTTCTAGTTTTTTTATTATCTTGTTGACTGTCTTTGGCAATGAGCTGTGCATCCTATCAAAAGATAATTTAACTATGATATTATAATCTAAAACTTTATCTACAAGACTAGAATATTTTTCAATATCTAGTACCCAGAGTCCATTTGTTTCCAAATAAGTATTTTTAAAACAATAAGAAAGTTTTAAAATATCATCTATGTAAGGAGATAGCGTTGGTTCACCACCTCTTAAAGCAATAGATTTATTATATTTTTCTTTAATATTATTCAGTTTTAATAAGAATTTTTGAGGGGTTAAATATATTTTATTATTATCCATTTCATTCACATTCTTGGCATAACAGCCTGGACATTGCATATTACATACATTAGTAGTTTCAACAATATAGTCAGGTTCAAATAAATACATATTATTAACCATTTTTCTACCTTTCTTCATGATATTCATTTTACTATAATTTATTTAATATATTAACACATGATTGTGTAGAAACTGGTCACTAAACCAACATGGTGCCCACCCTTTATAAACTGATTGAACTTTTTATCAAGAATGCAAGATGGGAAATCCATGATTTCTTTAGGAAGTGTAGCACTCAACACTCAAGGGGTCAGGTGAACGTAATCAAATCACCAAAAATCATCCATACCCCTTAACAATCCCACTAATCGTAGACTGTGCCATC
>DQTE01000132.1 GCA_015662905.1 Crocinitomix sp.
ATGTTAGCTGATGTTGAAACAATACCTGTTTTTAAACGCTGGATTAGTTTTTTACAAAATTCATCTTTGGTTAACCTAATGCCAATGCTTCCATCGTTACCCATAATTTTTTTAGATACATATTGTCCATTTGGATAAACAATAGTTAAAGGTTTAACAGCATAATCTATTAAGTCAAAGCAAACTTCAGGTATTTCTTTTACATATCTGTTTAAAAGACGCTCAGAATCAACTAAAATTATAAAGTGTTTAGAGGCATCTCTTTTTTTAATTTGGTTAATTTTTTCAATAGCTTTATCGTTATTAGGGTCGCAACCTAGCCCCCAAATTGTGTCTGTGGGGTAAAGTATAACTCCTCCTAATTTAATAACCTCAAAGGCTTTTTCTATTTCTGTTTTCACTTCGCAAAAGTATATAAAAAAACCGTTCTTAAAAATAAGAACGGTTAAATAAAATTTTAGCTTAAAATTTATTTAATCACTAATTTTTTAGTAATTTTTTCAGTTTCATTTCTTATTTCAACAAAATAAATACCATTAGCAAAATTAGAGACATCAATTGAATGTGTAGTTTCATTAATGTTTGTTGCATAAATAGTTTGTCCAATAGAATTGATAATTGAAATAGAAGTTGCGTTTTCTGTTGAAATATTTACTATGTCAGTTGCTGGATTTGGAAAAATTGATACTGTTGGTATAACAATTGATTCATTTAAGCTAGCAAAACCTAGAGGATCTTTTGACCAAACAGTTTTTAAATTAGTTACCCCAAAAGAACCTAAATCGGCAATAACTTTACCGTAAATAAAAATAGGTAGTTTTGAGAAACTTAAATCGTAATACATATAAGAAGTTCTAGTAATTGTAACTGGTCCAACCAAAGGTACATTACCTGAAATATTCTCTACAGTTTTTATTCTTATAACATTAGAATAACTATTACCTGCTAATAAAAGCGTTCCTACACCATCTGCTTCAATTGTTGCAGAACCACTCATTGCCGTAGTTATACCACTAGCAATAGCTTCACCATCAACGGCATCTACGTATGATGTTCCTAGTGCCATTGGAAATTTTGCTGAGGTTAAAGGGTCGTTGTGATATCTGATAATATTGTCAGTCGTACCGTCATTAAAGATAAATCCATAAGTTATGATAGAATCTGGTGTGTTAGAAAAAAAACTTTGAATACCAGTATCAAATTGCTCTTGATATGTTGCCATTGGATAATATCCTTGATTGGCTGGTGTAGCATTTGTCATATCAATTACAGAATCTAGATACATTGCCGTATTAGCAGTATCTAAAAAAACTAAGTTATCATAATCCCAAGTTACGCCGCTTCCTGCTACGCCTGCGTATTCATTAGCACTAGTGTCAGCAGCGTAGTAATGTAAAAACATCCCTGACGAAATAGTATCATTTACAGTTAAACTTTGTGCGTTAAGCAATGTTGACGATAAAAGTCCACAAAAAAATAAAGTTTTTTTCATAATTTTCATTTTAATTTAATTAATTTATTCAAATTTACACAATCATAAACGAAACAATCAATAAAAAAGTTGGGAAAATTACAAAAAAAATCAAAAATAGTTATAACTGTAACTTTAATGATAACAATTTTAATGCTTTCAAGCGTTAAAAATTTAAAGTTTGATTACGATTTTGAAACCTTTTTTGATGAGGATGATAAGGACACACAATTTTTTAATGAAAACAAAAAAAGATTTTCTACAGACAATGATTTTGTGTTTATTTCAATAGAAAATGAAAAAGGAATATTTAATTATCCTTTTTTAAGTAAGGTAGATTCAATAGTAAAAGAAATTGAAAGTGACTCCTTGGTTACAGAAGTTTTTTGTTTAACCAATTTGAATGACTATATCAAAACATCATTTTCTCCAATGGTGTTTAAAATTCCTTTTTTAAATATCTGTGATACTTGCCATTTTTATAAAGATTCGATTAAAATTTTTTCAAGACCTGAAATTAGTAATTTATATGTCAATAAAAATGCAACAGGACTATTGATATATATTAAACATAGAGAGGAGTTGAGTTTACAAAAGTGTTCGTATTTAAAAGAACATATTGAAGTTATATTAGACACGTACAATGTTAAAAATTATCATTATGCTGGTAGAGCGATTGGACAAAAGTATTATATAGACACTATGCAATACGAAACCGTAATGTTTATAGCTATGTCTTTTGTGTTAATTATTGTTTTTTTATGGTTGGCTTTTAAGTCGTGGTGGGGTGTTTGGATTCCTTTAACTATAGTTTCTATTTCTATGTTATGGATAACTGGTTTTATGGCGTTAGTTGGTGAGCCTATGAATTTAGTGTTAACTGTATTGCCCACCATTATTTTTGTGGTGGCAATGTCTGATGTTATTCATTTGGTGTCTAAATATATTGATGAATTAAGATTAGGAAAACCCAAAAAAGAAGCCATTTTAACAGCTTACAAAGAAGTTGGATTAGCCACGTTATTAACTTCCGTTACCACAGCTATTGGTTTTTTAACCTTGTTAATGGTAAATATGAGACCCATTAAAATTTTTGGGATATACATATCTTTAGGCGTATTATTTGCCTTTATTTTGGCATACACTCTTTTGCCAAGTTTATTAGTATTGGTTAAAACACCAGAAATTAGTAAAAAAGGGGTTACCTCTAACTTTTGGTATAGATTTTTACACACTAATTTTAGATTCCTCATTAGAAATAAGATAACTATTTTAATAGTGTCTGTGTTAATTATCATACTATCATTTATTGGAATTAGTAAAATACAAACTAATTATTTTTTATTAGAAGATTTAAAAAAAGATAATGAAATGCGCCAGCAATTTGATTTTTTTGACAAAGAATATATGGGGCTTAGAGCGTTTCAATTAGTTGTAAAAGTTAAAGACTCAACAACAAAAGTAACAGATTACAATGTGGTTACACAAATAAATAGGTTAGATTCTTTTTTAGTTGCAGACTATGGTTTAAAACAAACTTTTTCATTGCCTTTTATACTTAAAATGGCTAATAGAACAGAACACGGTGGACAAAATGAGTATTTTAAATTACCCAACCGTAAGCAAAGTAAAAAGTTTTTAAAAAGAATAGAAAAATTTGTTTCAAAAAAACAAATACATCAATTTATAGATTCCACTAAAACTTATACACGAATTACAAGCACTATAGGAGATATAGGTAGATATGCTTTTAAAGAAAAAAACTCAAGACTTTTTCAATTTATAGAAACTGAAATTGATACTAATTTATTAGAACTAAAACTAACAGGCACGGGGCATTTATTGGATAAAAATATGGGAAAACTATCTTTTAGTTTAACCAAAGGGTTACTTATTGCTATTTTATTGGTTTCTTTAATAATGGGAATGTTATATAAATCTATTAAAATGGTTTTGTTAGCGCTTGTGCCAAATGTTTTACCATTATTAATGTTAGGTGCAGTTTTAGGCTATTTAGGCATAGATTTAAAAGTATCTACAGCTATAATTTTTACCATATCTTTTGGCATTGCAGTTGATGATACTATTCATTTTATGAGTAGGTTTAAGTTAGAGCTAAAAAAAGATAAAACTGTTTTATATGCTTTAAAAAGAACATATTTAAGCACTGGGAGAGCCATAGTTTTAACCACTTTAATTTTATGTTCGGGCTTTTTATTGTTGTTGTTTTCAGACTTTTTAGGCACGTTTTATATTGGCTTACTCATTAGCTTGACTTTGTTTTTTGCTTTGATTGCAGATATGTTTGTCCTACCTGTTTTAATTCTATTGTTTTACGTTACAAAAAACAAAAAAAACCATTAATCAAATGACTAATGGTTTTAAAAATAATTTAAAAACTAAGTTTTATTTAGTTTTTGTATCAGTTTTTTTAGCCTCTGTTCCTTTGCTGTGACAACTTCCTTTTTTTGTTTTAGAAGATGAACAACAAGATTTTTTTGAAGAACAAGACTTTTTAGTTGTTTTTTTAGTAGTTGTTTGTTTCTTTTTTGTGTCATCTTGAGCGTAAGATGTAGAAACTCCACCAATTAAAGCAGCTACTGCTAATGTTAAAATTAATTTTTTCATAATACTTTTTGTTTATTTTTTTGGAAAGGTACAAATAAAATTTTCCAATAGAGATAGTTTTAGAAAAATTTAACATTTTTTTTAAATTTTATACTTACCATTCAAGAGTGATTTTCATTATATTTAATAGCACTATAAATGTTTGATAAACAGTATATTAATTTTAACTATAGAGCGTATATCTTCCTAAGATATTAAAAATAAGACCTTTATTTATTACAGCAAGAATTGTTCGTAGTTTCGTTTTGTGTAGAGTTTCAAAATCCACCTTC
>DQTE01000270.1 GCA_015662905.1 Crocinitomix sp.
AAAGACGAAAAAAACCCTTACGATTTTACGGTTTACAGATTTGTAAAATAGATTAGCATTGCAATAGTAAATTGATATTTACGCTAAGTTTAAACCCTTTAATTAATTTCTTAAATTCACTAAAGAATTTGGGTCAATAATTTGAGAGTCAATTACAAGTTCATTATTTTTGGTAATTAGTTTTATGTCTCCGGCAAATTCTTTGACAGATTTAATTTCGGAAAGTTTTATCCTTTTTGGAAATAGCGTGTTTTTAATCAACTCCCCGTCTTTTATGGTTAAGTATTGGTTTTTGTTTTTAAAGTAATGCAACACAAAGAGTGTAAGTCCATGAAAGATGAATCCTATTCCTATTGATATAAGTAAAAATTTGTTTTGCTTGTGTTTATCTGTTTTTTTAGGCTATTTAATAAAATAACTAAAACAAATATACTATTTTATTAATGTAAATTATTAAAATCTTGCTCTTCTACGTTATTTTTTATGTTGTCTTCATAGGTGTCATTTATACCGTCATTGTCTTTGTCAACTTTAAAACTTGGCATTTGAGCCAAAATAACATCTTTAACCTTACCTCCGTTATATTTGATTAACGCTACTGTCATAATAATGCTTGAAATTATAATTACAAACAACAAAATACCCTCATCAAAGTTTGCTAAAATTAAATTTGGATGATTTTCTATTACAAAAAATAACAGTATGGTAATTAACCCTCTTGGTGCAATGTATAATTGTGGTGTAATGTCTTTTTGAACAATCATTTTTAAAACAATAAATCTAACTACGTAAAGCGCTATAATTATAGCAATGCTGATTAAAGCTACGTTTAAATCAACTAAAGAGGATAGGGTGATAAACATACCAAAAATAACAAAGAAAAAAGTTCTAACAACAAAAGCAGATTCTAAAGTTAAAATATGAAAATCGTGCATAATTGGTTTTACAGATTCCTCATTAACGTGCTTGCTTAATTTACCTCTAAAAAATAAAGCAGTATTGTTTAGTACAAGCCCAAAAAATAAAATAATTAGTAAAGATGATAAGTGAAACTTTTTACCAAAAGCATACATTAACATTAAAACAGAGATAATTAAAAATAGTTTGACTTGTGAGGTTAATTTTTGGAAAATAAACACTAAAGCATAAGACAATATCACCGAAACAATAACCGTTACACCAATATTTTTTGCCACATCAATTGCAATTTCTTGTGTAGTAGCATCTTGCTTTACTTCTATTAAAAAGTAAAAAAACATAATCCCTAAAATATCAGAAAATGTGCTTTCGTAAACCATAAATTCTTTTTTTTCTCCTTTTAACCCACCTACCGAAGGTATAATAATGGCAGAGCTCATAATAGAAAGTGGTACGGCATACACCAAAGCGTTAAATAAAGAAATTTGTGAGCTATCAGCGTTTTTTATGGCAAAAATTATGATATAAGCTATGGCAAAAGAAGAGGCTAAAAGCGCCAATAATGCAACTAAAAAGGAACGTATTATCATTCCTATTTTCTCTCTTTTTAAATCTAAATCTAATGCAGCTTCTAACACAATCATTATTAAACCTACATTACCAATGATCTCTAAAACACTTAGGTTTGCAAAAATTTCTGTGTTTACCTTGTCTCCACCAAATTCTTTAATGCAAATACCCAAAACAATTAACATTAAAACCGAAGGTATGTTTGTTTTTTTTGAAATGATATTAAACAAAAAAGAAATAATGATGATTGATGATAATCCTATAATAAGTGTATAAGTATCCATAA
The DNA here is from genome assembly GCA_015662905.1 of Crocinitomix sp. Taxonomy (GTDB): domain Bacteria; phylum Bacteroidota; class Bacteroidia; order Flavobacteriales_D; family Crocinitomicaceae; genus Putridiphycobacter. Next base: position 1,775 of record DQTE01000270.1, read on the forward strand.
ATTTAGTTGTGTTTAGGTAAAGTTACATAAAAAACAGTTCCCACATTAATGGTTGATGTAAAGATAATGTTTCCTTTCATGTTTTCAATAATTTGTTTACTCATTGCCAAACCAAGACCAGTACCAGTAGATTTTGTTGTAAAATAAGGAACAAATATACGTTTTGCCTGTGCTTCAGATATGCCTACGCCGTTATCTTTAATCTCAATCATAAACATATTATCTTCTTCATACAAAATAATTTTTATTAACCCTTCTTCGGTAGTAGGAATAGATTGAATGGCGTTTTTAATTAAGTTGTTAAACACTCGTAATAATAAAGTTTTATCTGCCCAAACAAAAGCCTCATCTTCTATTCTGTTTATAAATTCTATTTGGTAGTTTTCAGATTCGGCAAATACACTGTACACATTTTGTAAAAGCTCCACTAAATTTACTTTGCCCTCAACCGCTTTTGGCATTTTAGCAAAGTTAGAAAACTCATTGGCTATTTTAGTTAAAGCATCTATTTGTTCTATTAATGAGGCTGTTACTCGGTTCATTTTGTGTTTTGACATCTCATCTTTAACCTCAACCGAACGGTTTAAGTGTTGAATAGATAATTTCATTGGGGTTAGAGGATTTTTAATTTCGTGTGCCACTTGTTTTGCCATTTCTCTCCAAGCCGATTCTCTTTCACTTTTTGCCAATTGCTCTGCTGATTTTTGTAGTTCTTCAACCTTTTTGTTATACTCTTTAACCAATTGTCCTATTTCGTCATCACCTTCATATTCAATAGCACTACTTTTAGCGCCTAAACGCATATTTTTTAAACTATCTTGAATATATTTTAAAGGTGAGGTTAATTTATTTGACAATGCGATAGCCAAAATAATAGAAATGGCTAACATTAACACCATTATATTGATAATTGCCAATAAAAACCCTGATATTTGGTTTTCTAATTCGTCTTGCTTTGAAATGTATTGTAAATTCAAATAAGCCAATAACTTTCCGTTTTTGTTTACAAAAGGAACGTAAGCCGATAGGTATTCTAATTCTCCTATTTGTTCTTGATGAATGTACTCACTTTTGTTTTTGAGCTTCATCTGTTCATACGCCTTGGCGTTCATTTTAGAAGATATTAACCCTTTTGAATATATTTTTGGTTGAGAAGATGCCAATAAACTGCCACTTAAATCATATAAATTAATATCGGTAACAAACACTCTTGAAAACTTTTTAAGCAGATACTCTAAATAATTAATGTCAGATTTTAACTCTTTTTCTCCGCCTAACTTATGGTGTAATTCTGTTTTAACCGAACCAGTTTTTTCTTTAATAAAATCTTTAGAATTGATATGATATTGCTTAACCACATAAGTTCCTGCGCCTACCCCAAAAGCAATTAATGTAACTAATAGTAACGCAATGATTACGATTTGTATTTTTACGTTAAATGAGATGTTTTTAAACGAAAAACTTTTTTTATTTAATTGATGATAACTTAAAGGTAATAAAAGTAAAATGCCATAAATGATTATTAAATATGAAAAAGACGTAAACAAGGTTATAGCGGTACCTTTCTTTTTTGATAACAAAGTGTATTGCCCCCTATCTAATTGATACACATAATGACTATATCCTTCAAAATTAACAAACTGTTTTGTTAAAACTGATGGATTTGGATTAAACCATACTGCTGGGTAAAACGGATAGTTGAAATTACCTTTTTTAGTTACTAAAACACTATCTACGTACTTAGCTATGGAATAATCTTTTAAATATGTTATAGATTTAGATCCTTTGTTTAACAATAATGAGGGCAAGCCTATGTCTTTTGGAAATTTTTTAGACCTCATTTCAACCATAAAGTAGCCATAAACTGAATCGTTTTTTATAATAGGGTAATGGCTTAAATAACTCAACTTTTCGGTGTAATTGGTAATAAAAAAAAGATGAGGGGCAATGGTAGATTTTTTACCGTACTTTAAAACTATTTCATAAATAGAGGTATAAGATGCAGTGCCTGTATTGCTATAATTTAACACAGATGTTTTGTCCGAATTAAACAAATTAAAACTTAAATCGTACTTATTTTTAAATTTATTAAAATACCTGTCCTCCAAAGTGTCTGTAAAGTTGTTAAAATCAAATTCGGGTTCAAAAGCTTTTAATAAGTACTTGTCTTTTTCCAATTCTTGTTCAATTTGATTGTAGTCTATTTCGGTAATGGGGTCCTCATCTGTAGCAATTTCTTCTGCGTAAACTTTTCTTATCTCCTTTTCCTTTAGTGTAGAGTAATCGTTTAAAATATAAGCGGCATAAAAAGCTACAAATGCTAAAATGCTTATAACGTGAACAAATTTATAGGTCTTATTTTTAAATTCAAACCAAAGTAATCCTCCACTTAAAACAATTGGCCATAGCGTAGTGAGTAAACTATGCTGTAGTTTTATGACGTCAATTAAAATGTAGATTAAAGATAATATTGCCCATAAAAACGCCAACTTATTCCATTCAAAATTATTTTTTTTGAACTCAACAATAACAAACTGAACAAATTTAAAATAAGCGTAAAAACAACCGCCTATAATAATGATACTGATAAAACTATACAGGTCTAAATCAAAGAGTATTTCTAAATTAAAATTAATTTTAGAATCATAAACAATTGCGTGTATAAGCAGGTTAATATTAAAGGCAACATAAAAACTTAAAGTAAATAGAGGGATAATATAAAGCAGCAATTTTATTTTTTGATGTCCTTCTTTTGCCCAATTTCTGGTTCTTTTTATTAAAAAATGAACTAAAAAATAAAACAGTGATACATTTATCATTAAATCTCCCAGTGATGGTACTAATTCTGAAGAGGCAAACAATTCAGGGCTAAACAATTTAAAGTCATTAAAAAACGATAACCAATTAAATTTAATGGATAAATAACGTAAAAAGATAAGCACAAAAGAAAATACAAATATTAAAACAGGTGATTTTAAAAATAAATTTTGAAAAGAGGTGACTAAAAACTGTAACCAAATAAAAAAACCTAATACAAAACAAGCAAAAATTAAAAATTCTAACCATTCATTTGGTTGATAGTCTTTACTCGGTAAAATTGAAAACACCGCCTCTCCCTCTTCATTTCTAATGTTATATGACGTTTGATTTGGGGTTAAAATACTGCCGTTAACAATGTTTTTAAAGCCCTTAGCAAAGGTGTTTTTTAAATCTTCATTTTCATACTCATAAGTGTTTTTAATTAAAAATGCACCGTAAACATCAATAGCTTTGTTAGATGAATGTGTAAAGTAATACCACCCGTTCTTTAGGTGATTTACTTCTTTGTTTAACGATTCTTGAGGTTGATTTTCAGGAACAGGAACGTGATGATTGGTCCATACAATTAACGTGTCGTGTTTGTAAATAAAAACATCAATATCATTTTTGTTTGATGCGTTTTTGGCAAGCTCAAACAATTCTTTTTCTGTTGATTTTGATTGCAAGCTTTCATTTTGTGATAAATTAGTAATAATTTGATGCAGTTTTTTTTCTTTTTTCTGAAATGCATGCTCAAACTTGCTTATAGATGCCTCTGTAAAAGTTGTTTTTAATTTAAGGTGATACAACCCTATAGCAACTCCCCACAACAAAAAAGCCAATCCAAAAGTTTTAAGGAAAGATAGAATGTTTAACTTACTTTTTGTCCTCATATCAATTGTAAAGCTACTTAATTTTTGCAAATTAAGTATATACTTACCAAAATAACCACCATTTACTACCTTTTAATAAATTGATGGTTTACTTTGAGTTTTTTAGGGTCTTTTTATGCTTTTATACTCTAATTTAGTACAAAAAATCCTATATAAGTATGTCAAATAAAACATCACACCATCTGTTTGAACTTATACATAGTTTAAATAAATCAGAAAAAAGATACTTTAAATTATATGCATCTCGTCACACCATTGGTGAACAAAACAACTACATTACTCTTTTTGATTATATTGCAAATCAAAAAGAGTATAACGAAAAAAAATTGTTTAAAAAGTTTAAAAACAGCTCTTTTTTAAATCAATTTTCAACTACAAAAAGTAGGTTATATCAGCTTATTCTTAAAAGTTTAGATTTGTTTCACTCTTCAAACTCTATAGAGGCTCAAATTAACACTACCATTCATTCGGCAGACATTTTATTTAACAAAGGGTTATATACCCAAAGCGAAAAACTCTATAAACAAGCTGAGAAACAAGCGAAAAAGCATCAGAAATTTGCCGTTTTGCTTGAAATTAAAAACAAACAAAAAAAGCTTTATGAAAAAGAAATGTATTGCCACTTAAATAAAAATAAAATCGTAACACTTTATGAACAAGAAAAACAACTTATCCGACATCTTAAAGACTATAGTTTTTTGTGGCACATCAAAAGCCTATTATTGATTAAAATTAATGAAATTGGCGAGATAAGAACCACTAACGACCTTAAAGAATTGGAACAGATTATATCAAAAGCTAAATCTATTGAAATAACCACTTGCCCACTTAAAGTTAAACAACTGTATCATCATCTGTTCAGTATGTATTTTGCTACAATTAAAGCATACCAATCGTCTTATTTTCATTTAAAAGAAAACTTGCAAATTTTTAGTAAAAACAGTTTACATATTCAACACCGTTTTAATGCTTATATCTCTGTTTTAACCAATCTTGTTTTTGTGTGTACAAAGATAAAATACTACCAAGAAGCCAATGACCATATAAACACGCTAAACTCAATTCCACAATTAAAATTTTACGATAGTTCAACTGACTTAAAAGTTAAGTATTTATCAAATAAATTTAGTTTAGAGCTATTTTTACACATTGAGCAAAATAACTACGCAAAAGCTAAAAAATTAATACCTAAAATTAGTGAGTTTTTAAGTCAATACAATTTACAGATAAATCCAATCAGAAAAAGTTATTTGGATTTTAAAATAGCAACCGTTTATCTGGTTCAAGACAAATATAGTGATGCCTTACATTGGATAAATTTAATTTTAAACAACAAGGCTTTAGACAAACGTCAAGATTTATATTCATTTGCAAAAATTATTCACCTAATTATCCATTATGAGTTAAAAAACTACACTTACTTAACTTACGCATTAAACGCTACCAAACGCTATTTAAAAAATAAAGAACGTGTCTATAAGTTTGAATCTATTTTTTTAAAAGCCATTTCAAAAATATCAAAAGACAACGTTAATCAATTTGACATTGAAGAGATTTTATTACCCTACTTAAATGCACTTAAAGCACTAAAACAAAATAAGTTTGAGGAATCAGCTTTTGATTATTTTGATTTTTACACTTGGTTAAAAAGCAAAGCAAATGGTAAATCCTATATTGATTTAAAAATTGCGGGGTAAACTATTTTAATCTTAACTCAAAATTGTCAGCGTCTAAATAGGCAGGGAATTTTGCCTTTATGTCGTTTAACACCTCTCTTTTAAGATGAATTAGTTGAATATCTCTTTGATTTGGTAAGGCTTTGTACATAACTTGTCCCCAAGGACTAACTGCCATAGAATCTCCTGAATGTTCAACATTGTTACCATCAACGCCAACCCTGTTTACACCTATACAGTAGGCTTGGTTTTCAATGGCTCTGGCTTGTAATAAATTGGTCCAAATATGTGATCTTATTTTAGGCCAATTTGCAACATAAAGCATTACGTCATACTCCTTGTTGTTGTCTATGTTTCGGTTTCTTGAAAAAACAGGGAATCTTAAATCATAACAAACTTGTAATAAAATGCGCCATCCTTTTATTTGATGAACAACTCTGTTTTGCCCTTTTGTAAAGTGGTGATTTTCATCTCCCATTCTAAACAAATGAGCTTTATCATAATAGGTTTCTACACCTTTTTCAGACACAATGACAAAACGGTTGTAAAAGTTTGATTCTTCTTTAATAATTAAACTACCTCCTATTTGACAATTTAACTTTTTAGCCCATTTTTTTAGCCATTTTATTGCCTTTCCGTCCATTTCTTCATAAAACGTTTGTGTTTTCATTGTAAAACCGGTCAAAAACATCTCTGGCAATAGTAACAAATCAAAAGTATTTGGTTTTAAATGAATGAAATAATCGTTTTCAAGCAAGGTAACATTTTGCTGTTTATCTTCCCACGCAATATCGGTTTGTAATAACACTATGTTTAAATCGGACATCTTTTAACGAATTTACAGCCTTTTTACCACAACGCAATAAAAAAGCCTCATTACTTAAAAACAAAAGTAATAAGTTATTGCAAATGGTAAGTCATTTCTAACAAAAGATTGGCGATGGTGGAAGTGTAAAAGGTAAGAGAGAATAAATAGTGACGAGTTTTAAATATAAAAAAACTTTTCAAAAATAAGACAATAAGGTAAG
>DQTE01000281.1 GCA_015662905.1 Crocinitomix sp.
CTTAGAATTAGATCTTTATCATTAATTTTATCCGCAAAAGTATCATAACTACTAGTTGTAAAATCATAAGCTAATATCTGAGTTTCTTCAATATCATCACTAATAACATCTTGAGCTTGTCTATTTCTTATATTAATAGTGTTACCTTCTTGTCCAGTATCTTGTGAGGTGTAATTATCATCTGTATCATCTGTATCATCAGAAGCAGGAGGAGAACTAATAATTTTTAAATTATATTCTTGTTGGTTAAGTAAATTAGGTAAATTAAAATTAACAGTTCTTTCACTTGTGTTATACGAAATCTGTGTTAGAGTTTCTACATTACCATTATTTTCAAAACGTATTTTTTGTGTCCAATCTGTTTCTGGTGTAAATAAGTATGGTTGTCCCGTAACTAGCTTTACATAACCTGTATTTCTTTCGCCTTTATAAAAATATTTTTGATCTATTACAGGGTAACAATATTTAATATTAGCAAGAGGTATATAATCAGGAGCAACACCTGTGGTAAAAGTACGTTCTTCTATTTCTAGGGCAACTTCGCCGTCTTCGGTAAGAGTAGTCCATACCCCACTAATTCGTTCTTGAAATTTAACTTTTACGGTAATATTAAGTTCTGTTTCAGGAGGTAATATATCAAATGCCATAAAGTTTAAACGGTTGTTTGCATCGTTCCAAGTAATATCACCAGGTATTTCTGTTTCGGTTCCGGCATTAGTACAACTAAACTGTTCGAGTAGTATTCGGTATGTTTTTACACCATTATCATCTTCTAATTCAAAAGGTTGATTTATTTTCATATTGAAAGCTACTTGTGGTACGGTAAATACATCAACTTCCGTATCACCATCATCAGGTGAAATATTAGAAATAATTTTCATGCCTGCTAAAGGACCACCACCAATTATTTCACACTCATCACCTAGTTCAACCTTAAAGTTAAATTGACCTTCGACTAAGCCACCTAATATACTATAATAACCGCCAACATAACCTCTAAACCATGCTGGGTTTGGTAATTTTGCTTGTAGTAATACAGCAGCACCAGCAGAAACTATTGGTATTTTTTTTGTTTTACCTAGTAATTTTATTTTAATACCTAATTCTCCTTGTAAATAAGCATAAGCTTGACCACTAGCATACCAACCATCAACACCTATAGGTCCAGAACCTTCACAGGCAGCATCACCATAATCTTTAAGCATAATATCAAAACCGATACCTGCTTGAAAACTTGCGTAAAATACTAAGAAAGTCATGTCTCCAGTATCCATTTGTATGGCAGCACCAAAGGCAAATCCACTACCTTCACCTAAACTATTAGAATCTAGTTCATCTAATTGTACACCTAATATGGCAGCAACTTCGGCAGGAGGCGCAGGACTTTCTGGAATATTATCTCCAATCATTAAGTATGTTGTAGCTTGTACGTTAAAGCTACCTAAACCTAATTGTAGGCCTAATCTGTCTGTTGGATTACCTGCATGTAAGTACCAACTATCTTCATCAATATGCAATACAGACCAACCTGCTCTTCCGTTAGCACCTGTACCTTTAAAGAAACCACCAGGAGTATTTACAAAAATATCCATGGTACTATGAAAAGAGTGATTTTCAAAATCCATTGTCATTGCAAAATTTGCATCAATACCTGCGTCAAAGGTTAATCCATTTTGAGGAAAGGCAGCAACACTATAATCTATTAAATTAGATTCTTTTAAGGCATCCATTGCAGGATCACCAACAATTCCACTAATTTGATCTTCCATTGCAGTTAGTTTATCTTTAAACTGCGAACCAAAACCAAAGTCTAATGTTTTTACTATGTGTGCCTCACCAAAAAATAAAACTCTATCTAGCCCCATAGAAGTATTAAACGCCATTTCAAAACCAACTTTACCATTAAAAGCTTTTTTATTACCTAATGCAAAGCCTATTAAAGCTCTAAAACCTAAACCAGCATTTGCATCAGGAACATAAGATTTACCTGATGGTGAAATAGGTCCCATTTTTACAGGTTCTCCATCATATATTGGCATAGTGGCGTTGGTATTTGTAGTCATATGATAATATGCACCACCACCAAAACCATTTATTAAAAGAGGACCTATTGCAACACCAGTAGAGCTTAAATCTGCAAAAGCATCAACATACCAATATCTAATATCGGTTTTTCCAAACATAGCAGTAGCATCTACACTAATACCATTAAATGTGGCACCTAGCTCACCATAAAAACCATCACCATAAATAGGATCATCCGTTTTAATATCTACAAAACCATTAATTTGTATATTACCTAAATCTACTTCAAGACTTATTTGATTTACATCAATATGATCAAATTGCCAATGACTTAAACCTTCTGCTTCTCCATATTCTCCAACAATTGTCAAAGTTGTATTTCCTGCAAACCCATTATTTTCACCCATAAGATTTACTGCTACGTCAAATTTAAGTGATGCAGTTGTGTCATTTGCAGTAACTCCTATATTAGAAAGAGTAACTGGAAAATTAGCCATTTTGACTTCACCATCATAACCCATTTTATCTACTTGAAAATAAGGAGACTCTGTTTGTAATTGTAAATTTGTAAATGTAATACCTTTGAAATCTACTGTCGGTTTACCTGAAGTTGTTTCTGTATTACTACCTTTGATTTCAAGACTGCCATGTAGTACGGCTCTTGGTTTAAATTCATTATCAGAAACAGTTAACTCTACAAATGAATTAGATTCAAGAGTTGCTTTGGCTTTAAATACATTAAATGAAAGATTATTTTGTAATGAAACAGATAAAGTATATTCGTCATTTGCAATATCCATTATAGCATCATAATTTAATGCTTTTGCATCTAAGTCTGTAGTATTTGTATTTTGTATTTCATCATTAGTAACTTTTTCGGTAACGGGTAATACTATTTTACCATCAAATCCAGCTTCTGTAACTTGATTTGCTAATAAATCCACTTCAATATGGTCTACAGAAAACTGCCATTTTGAAGCTTCTCCTTCATTTAAAGGTAAAATATTGTCAACGGCAAAATTACCTGTAATTCCCTGGCTGTCTATAAGTAAATTTGTAGCTTCAAATGTAACACGCTCTGTAGAGCTTTTTTTCTTAAATTCTTTTGGGAGTACGACACTTAATGTATTGACATAAACACCTCTCCAAGAATTTTGGTCTCCAGGTATAGGGAAATTATCATAACCTGATGGAAAAACAATGCTATCAGAATTTTTTAAATCGCTAAAATCAAATACTGCAGTATTTAATTCAAAAATCAAACCTGCTTTACCAGTACCATCATCAGGACTGTCGTTTTTAGTTAGTTGAAATGGAGGTAAGCTTATTTCGGCTAAAATATCATTCCAATCACTAACAACTGTTTGGAAATTCCCAACAACTTTTATATTCTCATCTGGATATACGGCATAATTATTACTAGGATTAACTGGTTCAAGCATGGATCTAGGAAACATGACATCAGCTTCTATACCTAATTCTTGAAAACCAGAACAATCTATTGTTACATAAGTTTTTTGGGTAACATTACCAGTGTTCATATCAAAACCTCCTTTTAAGACCACCATAGCGTTACCTCCATTTATAGGAATAGCAACATCTCCTAGTAAAACTAAATTAGATTCTCCGTAAATACCTCCGCTATGTGATAATTTTATATTATTTGCGCCAAAAAATATTTGTTGCTGTTGACCATCAGCACCTGGTTGCGGTAAAACAATTCTAACAAAAGCAGTTACTTCGGTATATTCAGGTGTGAAAGTTGCTTTACTAATACCTAAAATATAGGTAATATTACCTATTGTTGTTTTTATACCAACAGGTAGTGTTACCAAATCATCAGGAGAAACTAAATCAATATAGTTTTGAGAAACTTCTAATTCATCAATAACAGCTTTTGCTTCTAACATAGCTTCATTAGTGGTACTACTTAAAGCAAAGTTTTTTTTGATGTAATCATTAGTAAACTCACTCATTACATTTTTATAATGAAACTGATTCGTTTTTACTTGCAGATTTAATTCGGTTAAAAAATTTGCAGGGAGTTTTTTTAAAGGTTCCGTATAGCTAATCAATAAGCTATCTCTTGGTATTTCATTGTTTGCATTTATAGTAATAACAAAGCTAATAATACAAAAAAAGCTAATAATAATTTTTTTAATACTGTTATTAGTGGTGTGTAGTGCTTTTTTCATGGTTAGTTAAAGGAATAAAGTAATTTAATCTTTGATTTTAAGAATAGAGTTAGAATTAAGTGTGGTAAAAATACAAAAAAAAATTAAAAGAGTAAATATATGGAAATTAAACAACTAACCCAATAAGTTTTAATTGTCCATTAGTATTAGGTCTAGGTGCCGCAAGGTGTGAGAGTTCGAGTCTCTCCACTCGTACCAAGACTTGACAGGATGTTATACATCCTGTCTTTTTTTTGGGTA
>DQTE01000238.1 GCA_015662905.1 Crocinitomix sp.
AGGTGGTGAGTATCGAAAAACAGGCCTGCCTTTGTCGGCAGACAGGCATTCCCAATAATGGCGTGCAGTTTGGCTTTGCAGTAGAAGATACTTGCAGATTTAAGGTTTAATTTTTTTTCTTTTTACTAAAAAGGTATTTAATAAAACACCAATCAGAATAAGTGAAATTCCAAAGGAAACATATAAACTTAATGTCTCGTCAAAAATAAAATAACCTATTAAAACAGCATAAATTGCACCAAAATACTTAATTGGAGTAACCTTTGAAGCCTCAGTAAAGTGAAATGCTCTTGTCATAAAAACTTGTGCAATTTGGGTAAAAATACCTATAAGTAATAATAATCCCCACTCGTAGCCTTTAGGTATAACGTAGCCATTATAAATCATTATAAAAAACATAATGGGCGTGGCTACTAACGGAAAATACATTACAATAGTAATAGGTTCATCAGTTGCTCTGCATTTAATAATGGCATTATATGCTACGCCAGATAGCATTGCAGATACAACACCTAAAATTAACCAAATAGGTTCAATAATTACTCTTGAATCATTAGATTTACCAAAGCCTATAAAAATAACACCTGAAAAAGCAATTAAAAAAAATAACCATTGTATTGATTTAACTTTTTGATGATTGATAAAAATAGCTAAAATGATGGTGAAAATGGGAGATAAATATTGAACAGTTGTAGCTACTGCAATTGGGAGATTTTTTAAGGTATAAAAAAATAGTAGTAGAGCTGTTGCCCCAAAAACTCCCCTTATTAACAACCATTTTTTATTGTAACCAAACATAGGAATGCCTCTATATTTTATAATTACAATTGATATAGATAGTGAGATAATAGACCTAAAAAAAACGAGTTCGTAAGGTGGGTAATCCTGTATAGATGGAAATAATTGGTAAGAATTAGTCAATAACTTTACCATTAAATTCACTATTGCAAAGCTAAGTGAACTGATAAGCATATAATAAATACCTTTGTTCAAACTATTGATGTGAAATGATAAAATCTAAGGCAGGGTAACTTAATTCTCCAGACCAATGCCTTAATGTTTTGCCTTTGGCGTTTAGCAGAAAAATTGAAGGAAATGCACCGCCACTGGCTTTAACAAAAAAAGCATCATCATTGATTAAAATAGTTTTAAAATTCTTTCCTTTATTTTCAATAATAAAATTTTCTGCATCATTTTTCGCACCCGTAAATAGCGCATAAACTTTTGGAGACTTGCCAGCATTAACAGAAGTGCCTAATAATTTAGACGTTGTTTTACAATGGGGACAATTAGTAGAAAAAAAGGCAATAACAATAGGTTTGTCATTGAGTAAAATTGAGTTATTTGTTTTTAAAGAAAGTTTATCAAAATCAAGTTGTAAATACGTGGCATTCATTTCAGAATAATCGGTAGTGTAAATGGGGGTAATAAAAGATACACCAAAGCCTAATAAAATACCAATTAAAAATATAAAAATGGGTTTAATTATAGAAACAAAATTTTGAACAAAAAGTTGAAGTCCTCTAGCAAATGACAATGAAATGATTAATCTTAAAATGATTGAAGAGGATACCCAACCCATAGGGGATTTACTAACAAGATTACTTAAAGCATTATTAAAAGTAAATGAGAGGTAAATAGATAAACCAATAAAAAGAATACCTTTTATACTATTGATATGTTTTGTTTCCATTTTGTAAAAATAAAAAGGGAGAACTAACTCCCTAATCTATATTTCTTATATAAGATTTAGTATTATTTTTGAGTAAAAACACAGGTAATTGTTGTGTCAGATTCACAAGCAGTTTTTAAAGCATCTACTTCATCTTTGGCTACTTTTCCGTAGTTTAGTTCAGTCTCCTTTCCTTCACACTCACAGGCATAACTTTTTTTACAAGACTGAAGAGTAAAAATAGTTAATCCAATAATAGACAATACAAATAATTTTTTCATAATTTTAAATATTAGTGTTTGATTTTTCTATTTTAAAGTACAATTAGTGGTAATTTTTTCGTTACCAGCATCAGAATAATAGTCTTTTGCATTACAACTATCAACGGCGGCCTGTTTTTTCATGTCAGTAAAAGCATAATTTTGAATAGGCGCTACATTTTGCTCATTTCCAGATGTAATTAGAGTATGGCATTCACACACATAATCTTTTTTACAAGCTGTAAAAATAAGGGGCAAAAATACAAGGGCTATGATAATCTTTTTCATTATTTAATCAATTTAGAGTGTAAATTTAATAAAAAACTACAGATAAAATTGTTTTTAGGCCAATTTTTAATGCTAATGGGTCAATATCAAACTTTGAATGATGCACTGGATAAACAATATTTTTACTTTCATTTTTCACACCTATTCTAATAAAAGTAGTTGGTATTTTTTGGGCAAAAAAAGCAAAATCTTCACCAGTCATTCTAATAGGTAAATCAATGACGTTATTTTTGCCCAAGTTTTGTTTTAAGATTGTTCTTGTTTTTTCTGTAAGTTCAATATCATTTTTTAAAAATGGATACCCTTTTATGATATTTATGTTGGCATTAGCACCAAAACCATTAGCAATAAAAGTAGTTTGTTTTTTTATTAAGTGATGTGCTTTTGTTCTCCAAGTTTCATTCATGGTTCTAAAAGTACCTTCAAGTTTAACTTTATTGGGTATCACATTGGTAGCCCCCAAGCCTTCAATTTTGCCAAAAGAAAGCACTGCAGGTATGTTTGGAGGACAGTTTCTACTAATAACAGATTGTAAACTCGTAATAATGTGGGCAGAAGTTAAAATAGGGTCAATATTTTGATGTGGCATTGCCCCATGTCCACCTTTGCCATTAACGGATATGTATATTTCATCACAAGATGCCATGTACATTCCTGATTTTAAACCTACTTTACCAGCTTCTAGCTCAGGAAAAACGTGAAGTGCATACATTTCATCAACCTTAGGATTTTCAAGCACACCTTCTTTTATCATGATGCTTGCGCCACCGGGGAGTTTTTCTTCACCCGGTTGAAAAATAAATTTTACTTTACAGTTTAATTTTTCTTGGTGTTGCTTAATAATTTTTAAAGCACCTAATAACATAGCAGAATGCACATCATGTCCGCAAGCATGCATTACACCTTTATTTACAGAGCAATAATTTGTGTTATTTTCTTCAGTAATAGGTAAAGCATCAATATCAGCTCTTAAACCAATACAATGATGAGTATTATTAGAGGGCTCAATTACGCCTACAATACCTGTTGTAGCTATTTCACTAAAAGCTATTCCCCAATCATTTAATTTTGATTTTATATATTTTGATGTTTCAAATTCTTTAAACGATAACTCAGGATGCTGGTGCAAATACTCTCTAATTTTAAGTACCTCTTTAAAAACATCATCAATATGTTGACTTAATATGGTGTTAATCATTTTTAGTTATACTTTGATTGGAAATCTTGGTTTTTAGCTCATTGTTGTCAATTCTTTGCTCTTTTACTCCAGAATAAATCATTTTAACAGCAATATATAGCATCAAAAAACCAAAAATTAATTTGACTTTTGCAGGAGACAGCTTTAATGATAGTTTAGAACCATAATAACCTCCAATGACAAAAGCTAAGGCAATAATAACACCATAATTTATATTTAATTGACCTGCTTTATAGTAATTCATAACAGCTAATATGCCAATAGGAGGTAGCATTAAAATTAAGCTAGTGCCTTGAGCTTCATGTTGGCTTAGCCCCATAATATAAACTAGTGCAGGCACCATTACTACTCCTCCACCAATGCCAATAAATCCACTCATAGCCCCCGCAAACAATCCAATTAACACAAGTAATAATATTTGATATAACGTCATTTTTTTATTTAATTAAATATCTAAACCAATAGAAAAGATTAGCCTTGGTTTTTGTGTTTCAAAATTTTCAATACCCCATCCCAAATCAGCTTTAACAAAATAGCCCCAAATTTTTGTTCTAGCGCCAAACCCTACTGCACCAACAATAGGTTCTCTTAAATTTTCAACTTTAATAGTTACAGGTTTATCATTAATAATTTGCGTGTTAAAATAATTTTCTGGGGATAAAGGATGAGGACCAGTCCAAGCAGTTCCAACATCAGCAAAAGCAACCAATTGAAAATGTTTTAAAGCATCATATTTAAGTGGGAAAGTAGAAAAGAAAGTAAAAATAGGAATTCTCAGTTCGCTATTAAAAAGTAAAAAACTATTACCATTTCTTATGTTTTGAGTAAACCCACGCATAGGGGTTGCAGTGGTTTGAAATCCAAAGTTTTGAGAAGGGTCCACTGTTATATCGTAGTTAAATTCAGGGGTTAATATCCAATTATCTACTGCACCCATATAATACAAAAGTTTTTTATTACCCAGAGACGTAGCACTAGCCAAACGATTTACCCAAATAAAGTTTCGTTTTATTCTTGTATATTGTCTTAAATCAATACCTATATTTAAAGTGGATGATTTTTCTTCAATACCATATAAATACTCCGTAAATATCTTCATTCTACTACCTCTTCTTATGTTAAGTTCCATAGGTATAGAATTATCAAAAACAAACTCAAATTTTAAACCAGTGGTATGATTAAAATTTAATGGATTTAATAAAGTCGCATCATTGTATGGTATTTGCACTTTTTTATCTTGCCTAATATTAGTTGTCATTCTTAAAGCTAAAACCTCATTAAAAGGAAAACTAAGTCTATACCTTAAATCGTGGGTAGTGTTTGTAAAATAATTTATTCTGTCAACCGTTTTTTGTCGGTAATAGATTAATCTGTGGTCAAACCTGTGTTTTAAATTTTCTATTTTTAATAATTGTTCCCCACCATTGCCAATACTTGTAGGTATTCTTGTACCACCAAGTAATTTAAAATCGTCAAATAAGTCACTAGCGCCAATTTTTAACATAGCATTAAGTCCTGGATTAAAATAAACAGTACCAGGTCCATTATATACTTGGTAATTCTGAAACAAAAAATCATTATCTAATTGCGTTAATACATAATCTTTAGAAAAATTTATTTTGTAAATAGAATATTTTGGTTTTATAAAGTTATTTTTAACTTTAAGAGGGTTTTTAGCCGTAGAGTCTTTATTAGCAGAAGTATTTTCTAAACCAATTTTAACAATAATTTTTTGGTAATTAACATTGTTGATAAACATAGTATCCTTTTTTGTTTGCTTATCAAAACGACTTCTTAAATTATGTTTATCAAGTTTTAATTGTAAGTAGGTGGCATTAGTAAATTTAGACACATCTTCTGAAATAATTTCATTTTTAGTTTTTTCATAAAATTTGAATTGATTGTTTTGATAAACGACATAAACAGCAGTGCCATTAGCGTTAATATGATGCTCATTAATTGAAGTTACACAATTTGTAAGGGGAATTGGTGAAATAGAGTAGGTATAGTGAATAGTAGTGTCAATGTAAGCAATACTACTGTCTTTATGCGAAATAAACTGGTTGTATAGCCCATTTTGATTACTTAAAAAAATGTAATTATCTTTAAAAGGATAGGGTTGAATCTCATTATCATTAGGGGTGTTGGTAATTCTTTTTAAGTATTTAAAAGTACGTTTAGCATATTTTAATGGGTAAACAAAAATATCATTTTTAGAATTGATGTAATTTATGTCTGGTATTTTAGGCGAAATAGTGTCAGATGGTCTGTTTGAAGCAAAAACAATGTTGTATTTATCTTTAAATCTGGGCGTTAAATCATCAAAAATGTCGTTGGTGAGTTGTTGTTTTCTACCGCCATTAACATTGTATATATACAAATCCGTTTGCCCTTTTACAACCGCCGAAATAACAATTTTTTTACCATTAGGTGAATAATCAAAACTTAAAATTTTATCATACCCTTTAACCGCTTTTTTATGTAATGATTTATCAGACAAGGAATATACAAAAAACATGACTTCACCCTTTACCTCAGCATAAAAAGCAAGTGCTTTTCCGCTTGGGTGCCATTCAATTATAGGATAGGAATAATCTTGGTAGCGTTCTAGCTTTGGTTCGGCGGCGTAAACTTTTGTTGTTTTTTTGGTATCCTTATCATAAATTTTTATTCTGTATCTTCCTAAAGTATTTTCAATGTAAGCAATTTTAGTTTGGTCAGCATTAATTTTTACAGAATAATAAACAGATTCTTTTTTATGTTTAAAATCAATTAGCTCTCCATTTGGTTCGTTCTGAACCTCATATTCTTGTATGTATCTTGCTTTATAAAAGTTAATATAATTTTTAGTAAGTGATACATAATTTTGTCCCATAGTCACATATAAAGCCCGTTCAAAATTAGAGGTTACTCTAGTTAGTCCCAGAAGGTTGGGTATAGTAGTAGTGCCATAATTAACCGAAATGTAATACCAAACAGCCTGACCAATTATTATTTTTTCGTCATTAGTTAAGCTGTTAAAATTATTAACCCGCTTAGTTAAAACAAGGTCTTTTACACGGCTATCTATTTTAGGGTTCCAATCTTCAATAAAAAAATTAATTAGCCCTTGTTCAAGCCAAGTAGGTAAACTAGAATTTAAATTTGATTTAATTTGGTTTTTCCAGTTTCCACCAAAAAAAAGATGTTTAATTAAAACCTCATAAACAGCTCCTTTTATAATTTTGTTAAAGTCTTGATGATTACCGGGGTAATACACAAAAACTTTAGAACCAACAATTCTACTACCTCCAGCTATTTCAGAGCTTTCATCATCAGTTAGGCCTAAATTAGATTGTCTAAATTTTGCTTGACTTTGATAAACAATAACTTCCATTTTTTCAGGAAAAAAATAATCTAGTTTTTCCTCAGCATTGGTTAAGTACTTATGCAAAGTTTTTGCAGTGTAAACAGCCAAATCTTCATTAGCCCCTGAATAATAAATTTTAAAACGTTTGTAGTTATGATACTTCCAACTAAAACCATTGTACTGAACCCTATTCTTACCATATTCTTGATACGCACCTCTGTAAAATTGCGCGTGAGCAACATTAAGCCATAAGGTTAATCCGTAAAAAAATAGTATTGTTAGTAGCTTGTTTGTCATTTAAACCGTAAATATACAAAAAACCAAATTCAAAACCATCAAAAAAGGAATTCTTGTTTAATTTTGTAGTCAAATTAATGTTCAATGATACAAATAAAAAAGCTTACGTTTAATCCATTTCAAGAAAATACCTACATTTTGTATGACGAAACAAAATCATGTGTAATTATTGACCCTGGGTGCTATACCAAGGAAGAACAACAAGCACTATTAGACTTTATAACAACAAACAATTTAAAACCAGTAAGACTATTAAACACGCATTGCCACATTGACCACGTTTTAGGTAATTATTTTGTTAGCCAAACATTTAATTTACCGTTAGAAATTCATAAAGAAGACTTAACCACTTTAAATTCAGTGTCAACCTATTGTCATTTGTACGGTTTTGATGCCTACGAATTATCGCCTGAACCTAGTTCATTTTTAAAAGAAGGCGATAAAATAATTTTTGGAAATTCAGAGTTAGACGTTATTTTTTGTCCAGGTCACGCACCAGGTCACGTAGTGTTTTATAACTCAACCCAAAAATTTGTAATTAATGGAGACGTACTTTTTCAAGGTAGCTTTGGACGTATAGATTTGCCAGGTGGTAACTTACAAACACTAAAAACATCTATCACACAAAAAATGTTTGCTTTACCAGACGACACCGTCGTTTATACAGGACACGGCGGGGAAACCACCATAGGTACAGAAAAAATTTATAATCCTATTTTGAGTTATTAAAAGCAGTAATAGCCCCTCTAACGCTTCCGTACTTATCAAGTAATTGTTTTGCAGTATTTTCATCTACCTTAGTCTCTGACATAACCATTTTTATCCCTCTATCAACTAATTTATTGTTGCTTAACTGCATATCTACCATTTTGTTACCTTTAACCCTTTCCAAACCAATCATTAAAGAGGTTGAAATCATATTTAAAATTAACTTTTGAGCCGTTCCTGCTTTCATTCTTGTACTACCAGTTACAAATTCGGGTCCTACCACCGCCGTTATTTCATGTTGCGCCAATTGACTTAAGGGGCTACCTTCATTACAAGATATTCCCGCAGTTAAAACACCAATACTATTTGCCTTTTTTATAGCCCCCAAAACGTAAGGTGTAGTTCCACTAGCAGCAATGCCAACTAAACAATCATTTTTTGAAATTTGGTGAGCCATTAAATCTATCCAACCCTGCTCGGTGTCATCTTCAGCAAACTCTACCGCTTTTCTAATTGCCGAGTCACCACCTGCAATAAGTCCCACAACCAAATCATGCGAAACCCCAAAAGTAGGTGGGCATTCAGACGCGTCAACAATACCTAATCTACCACTAGTCCCGGCACCAATATAAAATAACCTGCCGCCTTTTTTTAATCTATTCAAAGCCAAAACAACAAAACGTTCAATGTTAGGCAAACATTTTTCAACAGCCAAAGGCACCGTTTTATCCTCAGCATTAATATGTTGTAATATCTCCAAAACACTCATTTTTTCCAAATGATTGTATTTTGAAGACTCTTCAGTTGTTTTTTTCATTTTTTAAACCTATTTCCTGCTTTTCATTATATCTTTTATTCAAAAAAAATTTCTGTAACATTTAGTAAAAGCTTCTAAGGTCGCTTTTCTAAATTAACATCTATTACCTTTTTTTTATCATAAAAGGATGCCATTTCAATCAGGGGTATGATTAATACTATCCAACAACAACGCCGTATAGGTCGTAATGGTCGGCTGAGGTAATTTTAATTTGAGCAAAATCACCTACACTTAAATATGTCTTATCATCAATTTTTACTAAAACTTCATTATCAACCTCAGGCGAGTCAAATTCAGTTCTACCAATAAAATAATCTCCTTCAACTCTATCAAATAAAACTTTAAAAGTTTTGCCAATTTTTTGCTGATTCAAATCGTATGATATACCCGATTGTAATTCCATAATTGCTTCAGCTCTTTGGTTTTTGATATCAGCAGGCACATCATCCTCAAAATTATATGCGTGTGTATTTTCCTCATGCGAATACTGAAAAACACCCAAACGTTCAAAACGCATCTCTTCAACCCATTGCATCATTTCCTTAAAATCTTCCTCTGTTTCGCCCGGATAACCAACAATTAAAGAGGTTCTTAAAGCAATGTTTGGTACTTTATTTCTTATGTTTTTTATCAGTTGAGTTGTTTTCTCTCTGGTTATACCTCTTCGCATAGCAGTTAGCATATTTGTTGAAGCATGTTGAACAGGCATATCTAAATACAAACAGACATTATCGTAAGTATTCATAACATCTAATACATCCATAGGAAAACCAGAAGGGTAGGCGTAATGCAATCTAATCCATTCAATTCCCTTAACATTAGCTAATTTTTCAATTAATTCAGCTAGGTTTCTTTTTTTGTATAAATCCAAACCGTAATAGGTTAAATCTTGGGCAATTAAAATTAACTCCTTAGTACCTTTTGCGGCTAGTTTTTTAGCAGCATCCACTAATTGTTCAATTGGGGTAGATTTATGTTTACCTCTCATTAATGGAATGGCACAAAAAGAACAAGGTCTATCGCAACCTTCTGCTATTTTAAAATACGCGTAATGGGTAGGGGTAGTAAGTAACCTTTCGCCCACTAATTCTTTTTTGTAATCAGCTTTTAAAGTTTTAAGTAAACGTGGCAAATCCCTTGTTCCAAAAAAGCCATCAATTTCAGGCATTTCTTTTTCTAAATCTTCCTTATACCTTTGAGATAAACAGCCCGTAACATACACTTTATCAACTTGTCCTTCTTGCTTGGCTTCGGCATATCTTAAAATAGTATCGATAGACTCTTGTTTTGCATTGTCAATAAAACCACAGGTGTTAATAATTACAATTTCAGAATCGTCTTGTTTGGCTTCATGTTCAACCTCAAAATGATTACCTTTTAACTGGGCCATCAATACTTCACTGTCAAAAGTGTTTTTTGAACAGCCTAAGGTAATCACATTAACTTTGTTTTTTTTTAAGGTTTTAGTTTTCATTTGGTTTAAATTCTCCTTTATAAACGTGAAATTTTATTAACATCCATTTGCCACCCTTCATTTTGGCTTTAACAATATAATAGTCATTTCCTGTTTGTATAATTTTACACTTTACATCTCTTTCAATAAATTTAGATGAATTATTGGTGTGTTTTTCATTTCTTAAAATGTAAGTACTTTTATTAACCCAAATTAATTTTAGTTTAAACGATTTAAAAACTTTTCCATCTTTAGTAATGTATTCCGTTTGGCTATTTTCATCTCTTACATAAAAAATGGTATCAGTTGACCTTTTTTTAATGGTATAATAAGTACCAGTTTTAAACTTATCGTATTGAGGTTTTTTATCTTGGGCAAATACTGATGAAGTTAGAGTTGCCAGAAGAAGGAATAAAATTTTTTTAGCCATAATTTTAAAAATAAATAATTAATTAAATAAAGAATCAACAAATTCTTTTTTGTTAAACACTTGTAAATCTTCAATCCCTTCACCAACACCAATATATTTTACAGGTATTTTCATTTGGTCAGAAATTCCTATAACCACGCCCCCTTTGGCAGTGCCATCTAGTTTGGTAACGGCTAAAGAAGTAATATCGGTTGCTAATGAAAATTGTTTGGCTTGTTCATAAGCATTTTGACCGGTAGAACCATCAAGTACTAATAAAACTTCATGGGGAGCATTAGGAACAATTTTGTTCATTACATTTTTTATTTTCGATAACTCATTCATCAAATTAACTTTATTGTGTAATCTACCAGCTGTATCAATTATAACAACATCAGCATTTTGAGCTTTAGCAGATTGTAAAGTATCAAAGGCAACAGAAGCAGGGTCTGCACCCATTCCTTGTTGAACAATTGGCACGCCTACACGTTCTGCCCAAATAATTAATTGGTCAACCGCTGCGGCTCTAAAAGTGTCGGAAGCACCAAGAACAACACTTTTACCCGCTTTTTTAAATTGATGTGCTAGTTTACCAATGGTAGTCGTTTTTCCAACACCATTAACACCAACAACCATTATAACATAAGGTTTTGTATCTATATCTGGAATTACAACGCCTTTTACATCATTTGAGTTATTTTCTTCCAATAACCCCTCAATTTCTTCTTTCAAAATTACGTTTAACTCAGACGTTGACACATATTTATCTTTAGCTACTCTAGCTTCAATTCTATCAATAATTCTTAGTGTAGTTTCAACACCAACATCAGAAGTAATCAATATTTCTTCTAAATTATCTAAAACTTCTGCATCAACGGTAGATTTGCCAATTACAGCTCGCGATATTTTAGATAAAAATCCTTCTTTGGTTTTTTCCAAACCTTTATCAAGTGTCTCTTTTTTGTCTTTTGAAAAAAAACTAAATATACCCATAATTAAACTTTTTAAAATTAAACTGTTATTCGTCCAATAATAACAAAAAAAGCTTTCACCAATATATGGAGAAAGCTATCATATTTTTAAGGAAAAGCAATAATTATTTCTTAGCAAAGAAATCTTTTACTTTATCATTATGTACAATCTCTTCTTTAAAAGTGTACGACCCCTTTTCTGATTTTACCATTTTTACACACAAGGTATGTTGTTTTCCTCCACCTTTTTGTAATGATGCTACTGTTTTCTTAGCCATAACTTAAATTATTTTATTTCTTTATGAATTGTGTATCTTTTTAAGATTGGATTATATTTTTTTATTTCCAATCTCTCAGGTGTATTTTTTCTATTTTTAGTCGTTATGTAACGAGATGTACCCGGTTTCCCACTTTCTTTGTGCTCGGTACACTCTAAAATCACCTGAATTCTATTTCCTTTTGATTTCTTTGCCATCTTCTTCTAATATTATTATCCTTTATAAAATCCTTGTTCTTTAGCCTTTTTTAATGTTGCTAAAATTCCATTTTTGTTAATCGTTCTTAAAGCAGCAGCTGAAACTTTTAACGTAACATATCTATCCTCCTCTGGAATATAAAATTTCTTAGTCATTAAGTTAGGGTAGAACTTTCTTTTTGTTCTTCTCTTTGAGTGAGAAACATTGTTCCCAGACATTACTTTTTTTCCTGTTATTTCACAAATTCTTGACATCTTGCTTATATTTAAGTCTTAATTCTTCCCAATTGGGAGCGCAAATTTAGTAATATTTTTTAATGTGTACTATAAAAAAAGCTTTTTTTTTACATTTTTTTTTCAAAAGTACAAAAGTCAACTAAAATAATGGAAAAAATTTGTTATATTTACCTATCAAAACAATGGTAAAATGAAAAAGTTAGTTATTTTTTTTAGTTTTATGCCTTGGTTAATCTTTAGTCAAAATTCAGATGAGGTAATAAAACCTTACTCCTTGTACATTCAAACCAATATATATGAAGCTAATATGTATGAAAGATATTTTGTAAAAGATGTTTCTTCAAGCTTTAGATTTTCTGACTTATATGCTTTTGAATTAGGAGCAAATTTAGGTGTTTTATCTGTTCCAAATTTTTCATTTACATGGAATTTTGCTTACCAAAGGTTTTTAACGCGAAGAACACTTCAACCGTTTGAAATAGAAGTAAATTCTAATTACAAAAGGGTAGAAATAAAAGGATTTGACAAAGTTATACTTGG
Source organism: Crocinitomix sp. (assembly GCA_015662905.1). Classification (GTDB taxonomy): domain Bacteria; phylum Bacteroidota; class Bacteroidia; order Flavobacteriales_D; family Crocinitomicaceae; genus Putridiphycobacter. The sequence goes on from DQTE01000238.1 coordinate 12,675, forward strand.
TCCCGTTTTTTTTATAGGAAAACTCCATCAATTCGAGTTTGGATTTAAGAGTAGCCTTGGAATATACAATGTTACATATACAAAAAATAATAGTATTGAATCCTATCGTAATATTTTTGAATATAACATCAATTTAGGTTATAGATATTTTAAAAGAAATGGATTAGTTTTAAGAGGGGGATTGTCTTTTAATAGGAGTTTTTTGGATAATTATCAAATGTACAATGGGTATCTTGGTATTGGTTATGGTATTGGTAAAACAATTTCAATCCCTAAAAAAGAAAGAAAAAAAAGTTTTTTAATACTTAATGGTACTGGATTTATAGGTGATTTACAAGAAAATTATATAGGTATTGGTTTAAATTTAGAACATTTCCTTTATAATACAAATGTTGTTAATGTTGGATATACCTTTGGTGGCAGGTATAGTTTAAACGATTATGGAATTTCCAGTAATGTTTTGTTAGGAGGTGTTTTGCTTTTTGGATACAATGCAAAGAATAAACTTGAAGCGAAATTAGGTGCTAGTATTCCTATTTCTGGTAATAATGACTTTTATTTTTATCAATTTATAGATGTTGGTGTAGGGTATAGGTACATTAATAAAAAATATTCTTTTAGTATGGGGGTTTCAACCTTAGGTTTTTTAAATGGTAGTTTAGGTTTGATTATAGATGGAAAAAACAAAGATAACTAATGGTGCATTCATAAACTATTCTACATTAATAAGTATTCTGCGTAAATAATTTAGGGCGTAATACACTGTAGATTCAATATTACGTTTTCGGTTATGACCAAAATTAAAAGCTTTGGCGTATGTTTTACTTGATGTTGCAATACCTATCCAAACTAAACCAACTGGTTTTTCTGCTGTACCTCCTGTAGGTCCAGCAATGCCACTAGTGGATATACAATAATCAACTTCAAGTTTTTTTCTGCCATTTTCAGCCATGGATTCAACAACCTCTTTACTCACAGCACCATATTTTTTAATCAATTGATTTGGAACGTCAGCAATGTTTTGTTTCAAGTAATTAGAGTAAGTAAGTAATCCCCCTTGAAAATAGGCAGAAGAGCCTGGGGTTGATACAAATTTAGAAGCTAATGCTCCACCTGTACAACTTTCTACTGTACCAATTGTTGACTTATTTTTTATTAGTAGCTTGCCTAATATTTCCTCTAACAATTCATCACCCTCTCCATAACAATACTTTATAAGGTTTTGTTTTATTTTTTCTAATTCTGTTAATATATCCTTTTTTTGAAGTATAGTCCCTGTAAGTCTTAATTTAACTTGCGCTACCGAAGGAAGATAGGAAACAGTTATACCTTTTGTTTTCATCTCATTTTCAGTTTCTTTTAATAATTCTGCCAATTTTGTTTCTCCAATGCCTTGGAATAAAAGCGTATGATGAAAAATACCATCTTTACTAGAAGATAAAGGTTTTAAGTCCGGTAATATTTTTTTAAATAATCCTTTCATTTCGTATGGAACGCCTGGCAATGAAATAATGTGTTTTCCCTTTGGTAAAGTCCACCACATTCCTGAGGCAGTACCTAAATCATTTTTAATAATTTTAGCACCTTTTGGCAACATAGCTTGTTGTTTATTAACCTCTAAAAATGGTTTGTTGAATCTTTTAAAAAATAATTGATTATGTTCAAGAATGTCTGGACGTAATAGTAACTCATCATTAAAATATTCAGTGAGTACTTTTTTAGTTATATCATCATTAGTAGGTCCTAATCCTCCAGTTAAAATAATAATATCATTATTATCAAGTGTATCATCTAGCGTTTCAAGGATAGCTTTCCGTTCATCTTTAATAGATTGTATTTTTGTTACAGTTATTCCAATACGATTTAATTGTTGCGCTATAAAGGTAGAGTTTGTATCAACAGTTTGTCCAACAAGTATCTCATCTCCTATGGTAATAATATGTGAATTCATTTTTTGGTATTAGATTTGCAAGTATGTTACAAAATTATTAAGTTTGACGAATTAAAATTATATAAGTTATGAAAATAAATAAAATAGGAGTAATATTAGGACTAATGTCTATGATGTTTTTTACGCAATGTGATATTTTAGAACAAGTAGCATCTGATGTTGTGTCAGGAGATTCTTCATCTGGAGGTACAACAAAACCAGCTTTAACAAATGAAGAAGTAATAGCAGGTTTAAAAGAAGCTTTAACGATTGGAATTAAAAATGGTGCCAATATGGCTTCAATGACAGATGGCTTTTTTAAACGACCTGAAATAAAATTACCTTTTCCTCCTTCAGCAATAGCTATAAAAGATTATTGTGATGAAAAAGGGATTTTTCAAAATCAGTTAAAAAAGATTGATACAACCCTAAATAGAGCAGCAGAAGAAGCCTCAAAAAAAGCAACACCAATTTTTGTAGATGCGATTAAAAACATGTCTATTGCAGATGGTTTTACTATTTTAAGAGGGTCAGATTCAGCTGCAACTATGTATCTACAAGAGCACACAACAGGTAAGTTAGTTGAAGCATTTAGACCAGTAGTGCATAATGCTATTCAAAAGGTAAAGTTAACTGAATATTGGAATCCAGTAGCAGAAAAATATAATTTTGTACAACGTTTAAGAAATAAACCTGAGGTAACAACAGATTTAGACGGATATGTGACTGAAAGAGGTATAAATGGTTTGTTTTTTCTTGTTAAACAAGAGGAAAAAAAGATTAGAAAAGACCCTGTTGCACAAGTAACAGACCTATTAAAAAAAGTATTTGGAAGTTTACTAGGAGGAAATTAGAAAAGTATTTTTAGACAGAGAAGTTGTTTAAAGTCAAATAATAAGTTAAAAAATGTCTTGTCAATCAACAAAATAACTCATTTTCACATTTTATACCAGTTATTAATTGAAATTACTGTAATAAAAAAGGCAACTCATTGAGTTGCCTTTTTTTATTGTATGATTTATTTTTTTTAAAAATTGTATCTTACACCTATGTTTAAACCTAAACTGTTGTAATTTGTTGAAGTGCCAATAACTTTTTTAGGAGTTGTGTTATCTACGTTAGAATCTTGATTAATAGTACTTACATACTCTGTTTCTAATTGATCAGTATCGAAGGTACTTAATACATCATTTCCTGCAATCATATATTTAGTAATAGTTTGGGTAGCTGGTTTAATTCTTAAATTAATAAGTTGTAATTCACCAAATAAAGACAAACTTTCACTTAAATTAAATGTAGTGCCAAGAGCACCGGTATAACCTAATGAAAAACTACCTGTTGAATTACCTTCAACTAAAATTGTTGAAGTTCCTAACCCATTAAAAAATACTCCTTCTTGCTTAAAAGTTGTTTCTCCAGCAACTGGCATAACTAAACCAAATTTAGAGTAAAAGTTTAAAGCATCCTCACTACCTGTTGAAATAATTAATTGAGGTAAAACTCTAATTTGATAACCTTTTGATGTAGTCGTTACATCATCTCCAAAAAAAGTTTTAGTTACATCAATTGTAACCTCAGACCCCATAAAGTAGTTAAACCCTAACTCAAACCCAACATGCTGAGTAAACATATACCCAAAGTTTAAACCAATAGGTATTCCACTTCCGTGTGTTCCGTAAATTCCATTTTCTTCAAAAGAAGTTGCAGATTTTAGATTAAAATCTGTTCCTAACAATTCGGAAGATGTTCCACCTGCATAACCTAGGTTAAATGATGCATACATTCCTTGTGCCATTGCTCCTGATACAGTAAGCATTGTAGCAATTGATAATACTAATTTTTTCATATTTTAATAATTTATGATTTATAATTAGTACGCAATTTAAACAAAAAAGTTATATCTATCTCAAATTATAGAGTTTTTTTATTAATACCTTAAATCCGCAAGTATGTTCGTAGCGAAAAGTCAAAATATACGTTAGTATTGGTGTAGCGCAGGTTTGAGACACGCAAACATAGCATTAG
>DQTE01000038.1 GCA_015662905.1 Crocinitomix sp.
AATAATAAATATTACGGTTTTCTTTATTGAAATGGTTAAATGCATTCTTATAACTAAATATTTGTTCATCTTTATAATTATTACTATCATTAATAATAAGATATATGTTCATATTATTTACATCTATAAATGATAGATAACTACTACCGTTTTCATTATTATAATAAGAATTTACTCTAATCGGGTTAATAATTGGTAATAAAACAGTATCAATTGACAGCCAATTCCGTTCCATAATAATATTAGACTCATTATTATTACATGAAAAAAAATGCAAGATTAATAAAATCAGAAAATAATTATATTTTCGCATAATGTAAATTTTAAAACAGGGACTCTCGGTAAAGCATCAAGAGTCTCTGTTTAAAGTTATTACTCTATAGTACTCCCCATCTGTAGGACAGGAAAAGAGATAAAATAAGGTGGAAATCACCAACTAAATTATCTTTAAATTCTTGCTCAAAGTTAATAATAAAATTTACACAAAGAACATTTTAATTATTTATACCTTTGTCGTATTGAATAAGCTCTGCTGGAGAGCAACTTATTCCATAACGGACGATGCTTTAAACGCATGTCAGAGGGGTCTGATTTCATTAGATCCCTTTTGTTTTTGTGCTGATATGCGGTAATGCAGAAGTTCGTTTGTGAAAAAAACTTACCTCAAAAATGCAAAGCATTTTTAACAATTAGGACAAAAAACTTCTTGTGGTCTTTTATAACCAAGTGCTTGATGAAACCTTTTTTGATTGTAAAAGGTGAAATAATCATTAAGGCCATGCCATAGTTCCTGTCCATTTTGAATAGAATTGATATAAACATATTCATATTTTACCGTCCTCCAAAGTCGTTCGACAAAGATATTATCAAAGCACCTTCCTTTACCGTCCATGCTGATTCTTACGTTGCTATCCAATAGGCAGCCTGTAAAGTTATGACTTGTAAATTGACTCCCTTGATCGGTATTGAATATCTCTGGCTTTGTCACACTTAATGCTTCTTGTAACGCATCCACACAAAATGAGCTATCCATGGTATTGGACAGACGCCATGAGATAACATATCTACTGTACCAATCTATGACTGCCACCAAATATAAGAAACCTTTTGCCATTTGGATATATGTTATATCTGTGGACCACACCTGATTAGGATAAATAATTTCCACATCTTTTAATAGATAGGGATATATCTTATGCTCCTTGTCTGGTATGCTAAGTCTCTTCTTTGGATAGATTGCAAATATACCCATCAACCGTAATAACCGCCTTATCCTTTTAATGTTTACTTTGTAACCCAGTGAGAGAATATATTGGTGCATTCGTAGCACTCCATAAAATGGCGTATCAATGTACTGCCTATCCAGATGTCCCATAATCTCTAGATTTAGAGAGTCTTCCCCATTAGAGAGATAGTAATATCCTGACCGATGTATCCCCAGTAATTCACATTGTCTGACAATACTTATGCTGTTGCTAGGCTCTACTAAAGAACGTTGCTGCACTAAATTTAGCTCTCTAGTTTTTTTTTAAGCCAATCAAGTTCCATCTTTAACACCCCAATCTCTTGATAAAGTTTGGGAACAAGTTCTGCGTTTCGAACTTTTTCTTTGTCTTTTGTTGTACCAAACAATTCTACCGCACGGGTCTGAACAACCTTTTTCCATGTTGTTATTTGATTTGGATGCACATCATGTTTTTGCGACAGAGCACTTAAAGTATCAAAATCTTTAATCGCTTCTAATGCAATTTTTGCCTTAAAACTTCCTTTAAAGCGTTTCCTGGTTTTTGCCATGGTTTCCTGTTTTTAGTTGAACAAAATTAAGGTTTTTTCCACCTTAACTTGCTGTCCTAATTTTGGGGAGTATTATAAACATTAAATCTTTTTCAGATATTTTGAAGTCGGATATTCGTATTTTGGTAGTAACAGGTGCAGGATTAACAGGGGTTTGGGAAAGTATGATTGGACAGACTAAGGATATTGACAGTTTGAAAATGCTTAGGCAAAATATAGTCTTTTATGCCGCAAATAGTGGCTTAGCTAAAAAGGAATGGATTAATGATAAAAGTATTGATGTTTGGATTACTTGGGATATTTGGCAAATATCAAATTCCACTTTGGCTGATTTTATTCCTGTAAAAGAGAAATTTACAATATATCGTGATTGTGGTATTGCACTTACAACAAATTCTCATAACAATAATAAAACAGCAGTTGATTTTTATAACTTTTTAAAAAGCGAAGAAGTAAAACCAATTTTTAAAAAGTGGGGATGGTTAACTGAATAATATTATTTTGGTTTAATGCTAAATATTAAAACGCTTGCTAACAAAAAATATAGGGCATTTGGCGGAAAGTACTAAGGATGAAGATTATAGCAATAAATAGACATAAGTGAAACTTGAAAAATTGGAATATCAAAATGCCAAACGCCCCATATTCAAACCGTTACCTGCAATATGAGCAATGAAAATATGAAGCACATAATAATATACATTTTTTGTCTTTTTTCTTTGACTTGCCAAACAAAAAAGACCAAACAAATTAACCCGAAAAATGATAAAATTGATTTACTATTCGAGAAAAAATTTGAACACAGTTTAATTTCTCGTGGAAACAATTTTCCAGACTTTCGATATTCAAAAGACAGTATGGATTTGTTTTTGATTTCTTTGCACGAAAATATTACTACTACTGATTTTCAAAAAAAGACAAATTTTTCGACAGCAAAAATTAAGAAAATTGAAAAGTTATTGGAAAGCAAAAATTGGCTTCACTATGTAAACGAAAAACCAAAACCGACTGTCTTTATTGCGACACAAAGAGATGGAGAAAAACTTTTTGAAAGTTCGATTCCAATAGCAAATGAAATTATTGCAAAAATCCAAGATGAATTGCCTGAAATAAAACAAAAATTCAACCAAACGGAAATTTCCAAAACACACGGTTTTGAAAAATGGTCGTTTTTAATTTTAAGTAATGTACTTATGGACTCGTGGCAAATTGATAATGTTGAAAGAGAGTTTTTAAAAAAAGATAAAAGACCCGAAAGACACGGAAAAAACTATTATTACAGCATAATGGAAAATAAAGAAAAAAACCGTGAAACTTTTGGAATTTATGGAAATCAATATTATGAAAAAAACGGAAAAGAGATTAGTATATATGGCAACAACAGAATGGGAAAGCCTATAATGTCTTATGAAAATATAATTTCTAAATCCGACAATGAAATATTTAATGTCATATCGGAAAATTTCAAACCCAAACTTATCGAAATTTTAAATTCAAATTCTGAATACATAAACAGAATATACAAAGAAACAGGCTATAAAGAAGAAATCGCATTTGATGAATTTTTTATTTGGTGGTATCATTTTATATATACAAAAGCGACAGATATAATGAATGAAAAAGGGATTTTAAAAATTCCAGAAAGCGGAAATTTTGAATACGAAATAAACAAATAAAGCAGGTAACACTGTATAAAAATAATAGCGGTTTTTGTGCTTTAAATAAAGTTTAGTACATTTAACAAAAGTTAGAGCATAAATGAAAAGTAGTTCTATTTAATCCGCTACTATTCTTATACCCATCGTTGTGCATAATATTGCCTTTAATAATCTAAACGGTAAAAATCTCCCAAAATAATAACCGA
>DQTE01000163.1 GCA_015662905.1 Crocinitomix sp.
AACACTTAATTTGTTGATATTCAATGAATTAAATTTTTGTCATGTACTAAACTATTTTTTATATAAAATAAATACTACTCCTAAAAGTAAAGTAATTATAGCTAGTATTGGAAGTATAGTATTCATTTTTGAGTGCAGTTTTTTATTTTTATTTAAGCTTTTTTCTAGTTTTTGCTTTGTTTCTTTAACTTTATATTGTTGAGTTAGATAATCTATTTCAAGAGACTCTATTATTTCTTCTTCTTTTATTAACACTTCAATAATTTCTAAAATACTTTTTCCACCTTCAAACTCTAGAACTTTTGTTTTATCTAGTTCTAAATATTCACTTATTTCAATTCGTCTTTTTTCTTCTAATTCAGATAAGTTTATAAAATTAAAGACCTTTGAAAAAGGATGAACATTTGTTATATTAGAAGGTGAATTTATTTTATTAGTGTTTGTACTTAAAAATTGAATTGGATCAATTAATGGTTGAAACGATTTAAAACCAATATTTAATTTATCTAATCTGTTTTTTATGTTCAAATAATTATCATCTACATTTTTACGAAAATTCACATCTTTTTGATTAAGAATATCATCATTACTTAATAAGCTAATACTTATTTGGTGTTTGAATTTTGCTATGACTCGTATGATACTCATAATTACCTATTATTTTTATATAGATATGCAGAAACGATAGGTATTAATATAGCAAAGAATGTGGTTGCCATATCTTTAACACTTTCTAAAGTTTTATCATTAAGAACTACCCAAATTACAATAGATGCTATACCAAATAATAGATATAAAAGAATAAAAATTGATCCATATACTCCTTGCTTATCCTCATCTGAACTTCTTGTAGTAAATGACCCTAAACTTGTTATTTTTAAATTTATTTTTTTAACTTCCGTTTTATCTTCATTATCTTTTGGTTTTTCACTCACACCAAAAGCAAAAGCAACAAAACCACCAATAAAAGCTGTTAATCCTTGTAACACTGTAAATAAAGCCTCATTTTTATAAACCATACAACTTGTATCTGCGTTGATAAAAACAGTTACTGAAGTAGCAATGTATCCTAAAAGAGTTACTATTACAAGTAGCTCTATTAGTATATCTTTGTTTAACGTTTTTTTCATAATATTTTATAAAAAAGTGCCAAAAGTAATTTTATAAATAAGCTAATGGCACTTCAAAAAACTAACAACTATTTTTAAAGGTTATAGTCAACCTTGTAATAATCCTTTTTATTTTTTCACTTCTTTTTCAAGTTTTTCCTTCGCTTTTTGTGCTTCTTTTTGTTTTTTAAGAGCTTCTTTTTCCAACTTCTCTTTTTCTTTATTAGCCTCTTTTTCTAGTTTTTCTTTGGCTTTTTTCTCTTCTTTTTGTTTTTTTAATAATTCTTTATCTCTTTTTTCTTTGGCTTTCTTTTCTGCCTTATTTTTTTTGATGGTTTCCTTATTTAATAAATCAGGGTTTCCTTGGGTTGCTTCTTTATTATTGTCTTGTTCTTTTTTTAATTTGGAACGTTTGAATAATGGTATTTTTAAACCTAAATGTGCATCTACCTTTTTAGTAGGTTTCATAAGGTTGGATAAAATAGTATTTGAACCAACAAATAAAGGTCCTAATCTAAAACCAAAACCCCAAGAAAAATTATCAAAACCATCTAAACTCAAAGGCGAATAAACACTTGCCCATTTACGTTCAAAACGTGGTGTTAAAGAGTATTTATTTATAATTCTATTGGCATTATTACTATCATCACCTAATCCAAAATCAGTATTTAGGTTTACATAAAATGAATTATTTATGTTGTAATCAATGTTTAAATGTAAAGCTGTTGGAAGTTTTACACTTAAATCTTTTGTAGAACTTTGACCTGGATAAAGCGCATCTAAAACATCTTCTAAATCATCTTCTGCTTCAAGTTCAGTAATAGTGATATTGTTCCTTGTTACATTGTATGTTGTTTGTATACCTTCTGGATAAGTTACTTTACCTATATCTGTTATTGAAGCTGCTAATCTAAATTTATATCGTTCAAAATTATTAAAGTTTTTACCTTCTATAGCGTCTGGTGAAAATTGATAAACAACACCAATATCAAAACCATAACCTTTAGCTCCAGATGAAACTTGATATTCACCACTTTCAAAATCTACACTTGAACCATAACTAATTTCACCACTTGTATTTAAAGTATTTGCAACAGAATCATAATCTGCTTGAAAATCATCAAAAGCTATAAAAGTATTCCCTAAACCTTGTAAATATTTAGCTGTTATACCTAGTTTCAAAGTGGCATCATTATCTAAATCTATTATTCTAGCATAAGAAAAACCTACTTCTCCCCAAACATGTGTGGTAATATTAGCCGATTTTATTCCAAAACTATAATCATTATCTTGCTCAAAACCATTATTAAAATAATCATATGATTCTCCATTAATACCAGTTATACTAATATAACTACGTACTTTTGAAGTAACAGCAAAGGCAGATACTTCATTTATATTAAACATAAATGATGGCCCAAAAATATCCGTGCCTAATAAAAAATTATTTAAGCTTGATGGAGTAGCATTTTTTTTTGCATCATCAAATTCTTCAGGTTTGCCACTTATTGCTTTAGAAAGATCAAA
>DQTE01000159.1 GCA_015662905.1 Crocinitomix sp.
ATAAAAAACGTCTATCAGGCAATGATAAAAAGCTAAAAAAATATGTGTTTATAGGTATAGGTGTTTTTTAATTTTAATGTTAATAGGATTTTCATTGTCTGGTAATGATGTAGAAAACCAATTGATAGAAGCAGAGGAATATGCCAATCAAAAATGGGGTGATGTGCAATCGGCATTAGATAGAAGAGCAAAACTAATTCCAGATTTACTCTTGGCATTGGGAGAAACAAATACAACCTTAAATAGTGAAATTGAAAGTTTAAAAAATCAACTCAGTTCAGCAAAGGGCGAACAGAAAATGGCACTTGAAAAAGAGTTAGAAGCTAAAATGTCCCAAGCAAAATTGTATTTAAAAAATGGAGTGTCAAAATCAGATATTATTGTTCAAATAGAAGGCGCAGAAAACAGAATAAATTACGCAAGAAAAGAATATAACAAGGCTGCTAAAACCTACAATGTTTTACTCAAAAAAAACAAATCATATTTTCCAAATTATAAATTAAAGTCATATTTTGAATGATGATATACAAATTAAAATATTATACACTATTCTTTTTCTTAATCAATGCCCTTGTTGGTATTGCAGGAAATGATAATTACAATAAAGAAATTTACACTGTTAAAGACATACCTAATCAAAGAGCAATTAATAACGTTTGGGTCAGTAATCCACATGGAATACTTAGTAGTAGTGAAGTTAGTCAAATAGACCAAAAAGTTAAACAAATTAATACTAATACAGGTTATGAAATAGCCGTAGTCGTTTTAGATAAAATAAATAGCAGTTTACCCCCTTTTGATTTTGGTTTAGAATTATTTAACACTTGGGGAATAGGTCAAAAAGGCAAAGACAATGGCTTGTTAGTTATGGTTGTTCTTAATCCTCATAATTTAACATTTATAACAGGAAGTGGTACAGAATTAGTATTGTCAGATGCTCAAACCATGGAAATAGACGATAATGAAATGAAGCCTAGTTTTAAAAATGAAAAATATGCCGAAGGTATTTTAAAAGGATTAAACGTTATAGAAAGTATTTTTGAAGGTACCTATAATCCTTACAATTCATCATCAAGTTCAACATCATCTACACCCTGGTACAAAATTAAAATGTTTTTATGGTATTTCGGGGTTGTTATCGTATTTTTTGGAATTTATCTTATAAGTTTATTTATTTCATTAATTTTTGTAAAAGATTTACATAAACGTTATCACATCATTAAATTTTTTAATTTATTAATTTTTCCAATTTTATTTCCGGTTCCGTTCTTGTTAATTTATTTTTTTAATAAAATGATAATGGAACGTTGGCGAAATACTGTTAGGTTTTCACCTAAAAACGGTGAAATTATGCATAAGTTAGAAGAGGATGAAGAAGATGAATATTTAACACAAGGACAAATAAAAGAAGAAACTGTAAAATCAATAGACTATGATGTTTGGGTTACCGAAAAACATGACGATATTTTAATTTTAAGATATGCCGATTGGTTTAATAAATACAAAAAGTGTCCTAAATGTAAGTATCAAACTTACTTTAAAGAATACGATAAAACCATTGTAGCAGCTACCTATTCAAGCAGTGGTATAGGTGAAAGAAAGTATTATTGTGAAAATTGCAATCATGTAAAAATTACCACATATTATATTCCAAAATTACAGCGTTCTAGTAGTTCAGGAGGTGGAGGAGGCAGTTCGTGGGGAGGAGGCTCTTCAAGTGGAGGAGGTTCTTCTAGCGGATGGTAGAGTTAATCAAAGTTTCTAACTCTGTAATCTTATTTTGATGTTATGAAATTTGTTGTGCATTAGCATTTAAAAACCTATGTTGCTTTAATTCTTGACTTTGACAGAATAATCGTGTTTTTCGTTATTCTAAAATTTGTTTAGACGGGATTGACTATAACTAAATGTAAAAACACCAACAAATTGCTGGTGTTTTTTAAAGTTTGTATTGTTTATTAAAGTCCTAACAACACTTCTATTGGGTCTTTTGCGCCAAAGAGCATTTTTTCAGGGTTTTCAAGCATTTCTTTAACTTTTACCAAAAAGCTAACCGATTCTTTACCATCAATAATTCTGTGGTCGTAAGATAAGGCCAGGTACATCATTGGTCTAATCACCACCTCACCGTCAATGGCTACTGGTCTTTGAATAATGTTATGCATTCCAAGTATAGCAGATTGAGGCGGATTAATAATAGGGGTACTCATCATAGACCCAAATACACCTCCGTTAGTAATTGTAAATGTTCCTCCTGTCATTTCATCAGGTGTGATTTTTCCATCTCTTGCTTTAATAGCTAAACGCTTGATATCTTTTTCTATTTCAGCCAAACTCATTTGCTCTGCATTTCTAACCACTGGCACCATTAATCCTTTTGGAGAAGAAACAGCTATACCTATATCTGCATAGTTATGATAAACCATATAGTCTCCATCTATTTGAGCATTTACAGCAGGGAATAGGTTAAGCGCTTCAGTTACTGCCTTTGTAAAGAAAGACATAAAACCCAGGTTTGTTTCGTGATGCTCTGCAAAAATCTTTTTATACTTTTTACGTATGTCCATAATGGGCTTCATATCCACCTCATTAAAGGTAGTAAGCATTGCCATTTCATTTTTTACAGATACTAAGCGTTCTGCAATTTTTCTACGTAAACGAGACATCTTTTTTGTTTCTGTGTCACGTGTTCCTCCCCAACCTTGTGCGTGTTGTGTTGAAAAGCCAGCTGCCATAGCAACAATCACATCTTGTTTGGTTATGCGTCCATCTTTACCTGTTCCGTTTATTTGATTTGGCAAGATATTATTCTCATCCATCATTTTTTTTGCAGCAATTGATGGGTGTCCTGTAGCGTAAGAATCAGATTTTTTAACGGGTGCTACATTAGGTGTTGTTTCTTTTATCTCTTCCTTTTTAGGTTCTTCTTTAACTACTGCTGTTTCAGCTGTTGTTGAGGCTTCAAAGTCGGCAGGTTTTTCGGCAGAGGTATCAATTAAACAAACTACATCTCCAACTTTTACCACATCACCTTCTTCTGCTTTAAAAGTAATTGTTCCACTCTCTTCTGCTGGTAATTCTAAGGTTGCTTTATCAGAATCTACCTCAGCTATTGCTTGGTCTTTTTCTACATAATCACCTTCTTCAACTAACCAAGTTGCAATTTCTACTTCTGATATTGATTCTCCCGGTGAGGGAACTTTCATTTCTAATATTGCCATATTTTTATGTTGTTTAGTTGTATTTATTTAAACTAAGCTTTAAACATACAACGTTTTATTTTTATAATTTAAAATTTACTTTGCTATTTTATCAAATAAATCATTATATAACTTTTCCAATCTTTTTTTGTGAGCCTTACTTGAACCTGTAGCTGGTGATGATGAAGCTGGTCGTGCTACTGATTCCAATTTAGGGTTTTTAAGTGTCATATACATATATGCTAAAGCGCCCATATTTTCAGGTTCTTCTTGCGCCCATATTACCTTTTTAGGTGCATATTTTTTAAATATATCATCTAATTGGTTTTGAGGAAAAGGGTATAACTGTTCCATTCTAACAAAAGCTGCATTTTTTACACCTCTTGTTTTTGCTTCTTCAGATATTTCGTAATAAAATTTACCAGAACACAATACTAAAGTGTCTATCTCTTTTGTTACAGCGATTGGGTCGTCAATAACCTCTTGATAAGCTCCATTTGCCATTTCTTTTAAAGATGATGTTGCTAATGGGTGACGTAGTAAATTTTTAGGTGTAAAAACAATTAATGGTTTTCTAAAATCTCTATGTATTTGACGCCTTAAACAATGGAAATGGTTAGCGGGTGTTGTGTTGTTACAAATTTGTACATTTAAGTCTGCACATTGTTGTAAAAAACGTTCAATTCTTCCTGATGAGTGTTCGGAGCCTTGTCCTTCATATCCATGAGGTAATAACATAGTTAAACCTGACCCAACTCTCCACTTATCTTCTCCAGACATTATAAATTGATCCACCATAATTTGTGCACCATTATAAAAATCACCAAATTGTGCCTCCCAAATGGTAAGACCTTGTGGTGTATTTAAAGAATATCCATACTCAAAACCGAGTACAGCATACTCAGATAATAAAGAGTTATAGATATAAAAAGGCGCTTGTTTATCATCTAAAAGATTTAAAGTAATGATTTCTTTTTCATTATCTTCAGTTTTAACAACTGCATGTCTGTGAGAGAACGTTCCTCTTTCTACATCTTGTCCAGAAATTCTTACCGGGTGACCTTCAACCAATAGAGTTGCGTAAGCAATCATTTCTGCCATTCCCCAATCTAAACGATCTTCTTCAATCATTTTAATTCGGTCATTCAGTAATTTTTTTATTTTTCTGAAATAGGTGTATCCTTCAGGTAAGGTAGCTAATTTTTCTCCTAATTGTTTTAGAATTTTTTCATTAACTCCAGTTTTAGGAGATTGTTCAAAATCACCTGCTTTAGCTTTTCTGTATTCAGACCAAGTTTCTTTTAAAAAGTTTCTTACAACTGTTTTTTTATCTTTTTTAGATTCATCATACTTTACTTGAAAATCTTCATAGATGTTTTTATCGAGATTTTTACCTTCTTGAGCGGTAATAACCCCTTCTGACACTAATTGATTCAAATAGATATCTTTTACATTAGGGTGTTTAGCGATTGACTTGTACAATTTGGGTTGCGTAAATTTAGGTTCATCACCTTCATTATGCCCATATTTTCTGTACCCTAGTAGGTCAATTGCAATATCTCTATTAAATTTTTGTCTGTAAGCTAACGCAATTTCCATGGCTTGAATTACTGCCTCTACATCATCACCATTTACATGAAATACTGGGCAAAGCGTTGTTTTAAAAACGTCTGTACAATAGGTTGATGAGCGCCCATCTAAATAGTTGGTAGTAAACCCTACTTGATTGTTAACGACTATATGAATTGTTCCACCTACTCTGTAGCCATCGAGTTGAGCCATTTGGGTTACTTCATACACAATTCCTTGTCCTGAAATGGCAGCATCACCATGAATAATAATGGGTAAAATTTTATTTTCGTCTTTTAAAGTATAATCAATTTTTGAACGAGATATCCCTTCAACTACTGGCGCTACGGCTTCAAGATGTGATGGATTTGGCGCAAGAGTTAAGTGCATATCTTTACCATTTAAAGCGGTAAAATCTGTTGAATAACCTAAGTGATATTTAACATCTCCATCAAAATCGTCATCAGGATGTAGTGTATCAAACTCTTTACCGTCAAATTCTCCAAAAATGGATTTTACATTTTTACCAAAAATATTAACCAATGTTGATAGTCTTCCTCTGTGAGCCATACCAACAACAACTTCCTCTATACCTTGCTCTGCTCCTTTTTGAACTAACGTGTCTAACCCAGGAATTAATGCTTCTCCTCCTTCTAATGAAAACCGTTTTTGTCCTACATATTTTTTTTGTAGAAATTGCTCAAATCCCGTAGCTTGATTTAGTTTTTTTAATATTCTTAATTTTTCTTCTTTTGTAAAAGTGGGTCTATTTTCTAGTTCGATTTTATTACGAAACCATTCTATTCTTTCTGGTTCACGCATATAAACATATTCAATACCTATAGATTTACAATAGGTTTCTTCTAAATGATGAATAATTTCTTCCAAAGTTGCTGGCCCTATTCCTATTTCATCACCTGCTTGAAAAACAGTTTTTAAATCTGAGTTTTCTAACCCGAAATTTTCAATATCTAAGGTTGGTCTGTATGTACGTCTTTCTCTAACAGGGTTTGTTTTTGTAAATAAATGACCTCTTGAACGGTATCCATTAATTAAATTTATAACTCTAAATTCTTTGAGAACATTTTCAGGAACCTCACCATTTTCAAAATTAGTTGAGGCAAATTCAAACCCTTCAAAAAATTTAACCCATTCTTGGTCTATTGTATTGGAGTCTTGTTTATATTTTTGATATAAATCGTCAATTGCGTTTACATCTGCATTGCCGATAAATGAAAATTTATCCATTATTATTTTTATTGTCTATTAATAGGAATACAAAACTAAAAAAACTTATAGACTTCAAACGATAAAAACTATTTTTTTATTATTGCCATTTAGGGTCACTAAAAAAATCTAAAACGCTATTCATCTATTTTTATATGTCTTTAATTATTCTAAAAGTTAAGTTTATTCTTTGCTGTATTTGTAGTGTTGTTTTTTGTATTTGATGTTTCCAATAATGTTGGGTTGTTCCTTTCATCACTAATAGACTTCCGTGATTTAATGGTATATTTATTCTTTTTAATTCTTTATTGTATATGTGTTTGAGCTGGAATATTCTTGTTTGTCCGAATGAAACAGATGCTATAATTGGATTTTTTCCTAACTCTTTTTCGTTATCTTGATGCCAACCTACATAGTCATTTCCAGTTTTGTACCGGTTTAACAAGCAACTTGTAAATTCTACTTTTAGTTCTTTTTCGATTTTATCTTTAAGGAATAATAATTCGTTGTTCCAAGGTTTTGGATTCATTGCTATACCTGAATACGTATATGTTAAGTTAGGATATCCATACCAAGCGGTTAATCTGGGTAATTTTATTGTTTTGCCATAAATTTTAATATGGTCTTGTTGCCAATGTATATTGTTTGTTAAATTTTCAAGTAATTTATTGCTCTCTTTTTCAGAAAAAAATTGTTGATATAGGGTTACGTCTGCGTCTGGTATTTTTAATTTTATTTTTTTATTGTTGGATGAAAATAAATCCATAATTAGCTGGCCTATATTTTAAAAATTACAGGATTAAAAGCTTTTGATGCCACCATCACCTTGTCTCCTAATTTTAATTTTTCAATTTCAAGATTTGTTGCTACAATTTTTACTATGGAATTATTGGTTAAAACACTAACTATATAGACGACATCTGCTTTTTTAATTGAGGTAATATGACCTATTGTTTGGTATTTACCACTTATTTTTTGTTTGAGTAAAACCTCATTTGGTTTACCGTGTTTAACAAGCTTACCGTGTTCAATTTTTATAACCTCATCTGACAACCTTAGTACCTCTGACACATTGTGACTGATTAAAAAAGTGGTTAAATTATATTTTTTATGAATTTTCAAAATATAGTCTTGCAGTTTAAATCTCATGTCGTCATCAAGGACAGACAAGGGTTCATCTAACAAAAGTAATTTTGGTTTTTGTACCAGTGCTCTGGCTAGGGCTACTTTTTGTTTTTGTCCTCCAGATAATTGTTGCGTTTTTTTATCAATGATGTCTTTGAGTTCTAAAACATCTATTAATTCATTTATAATTTGTTTAGATTGTTCTTTTAAAAGGGCGTATTCTAAATTTTTAAGTACAGTCATGTTTGGAAACAAGGCAGAATTTTGAAAAACCATTCCTACATTTCTTTTTTGGGGCGACAGGTTAATTTTTTTATCGCTATCTAACCAAGTTATATCACCTATTTTTATATGACCAAGTGCGTCTTTATCAAGTCCAGACATCAGTCTTAATAAAGTGGTCTTTCCTGCTCCTGAGGGGCCAAATATGCTTAAAAATTTACCTTGCTCAATTTTGAACGAAATGTTTAAATGGAACGTGCTTTGGGCTGATTTCAACTTTTTATTTAAACTTACATCAATCATATTACAAGCCCATTTCTTTAGCGTGAGTAGATGTTTTTATTGGGTTCCAAGGGTCCTCATAAGATTTTTTAAACACAAACTCTTGAAAGTGAGCTATGGTTCTTACAACTCTTAAATAAAACCCAAAATAAAATACCATACAAGGTATGTAAATTAAAAATTCATACATTTTGGTGTGCGACCTGTTTCTATACAAAGAGTAAAGTATATATTTTAGAAAATTTGTAAATGTGTAAAGTAGAATATTTGTTATAAAAATATTTAGAATAGATGAAGGATAATTAATGAGCATATCTGCAGCGTAAATATACCATTTGATATTTAAAATTACACTAAACGTAATGTTTTCCACAAAAGATAAAAAACTTGAAAACTTGAAATGTTTATTTGGGCTAAGTACGTCTCGGTGTTTTCTTATTCTAAACCTAATAATTGACTTATCCCATCTGAGGCGTTGTTTTGCTAATATTTTAAAGTTTTTTGGGGCTGAAGTTAAGCATACTGCTTGGTCGGCAAAATATATTTTATATCCTAATTTTCTTATTTTTACAGTAATATCTCCGTCTAATCCAGGCCCTATATCCCACCCTTTAATATTATCTAGTAAATCTTTTCTAAAAGCACCAAAAGCACCAGAAATAATTCTATACCAACCTAAATAAGAGGTTACTCTACGTCCTATACTAATGGTATCATAATATTCGATTGCTTGTAGGGTTGTTGCTAAACTTTCTTTGTAATTTCTAACCATTACATTTCCGCCTACCCCTCCTATATTATCATCTAAATAAAAAGGAAGTATAATTTGTTCTATAGCATCTCTATCATAAGAGCAATCAGCATCTAAATGCACTATATATTTGCCCTTGGCATAACGGTAGGCTAAGTTTGCAGCAGATGCTTTACCACCTCTTACTTCATTTCTTAAAAAAAGATCTATTTTACCTGCTTTTTCTAAACTTCTACCTATAATTGGTGTGTCGTCATCTGAGCCATCATCAACTACAATAATTTCAATATTTTGGTATGTTTGCTCTTTTAATGAGTTTACTAGTTTATGCAAGTGTTTACCTTCATTTTTACCAGGGACAAGAATAGAAATCAAAGGATACTCAAACAAAAATTCAGCTTTTGCTTTATCGTATTTGTTTCTGTTCAAATATCTACTCAGTTTAGCTAAGTTTAGGATGATAAACTCAATGACAAAATATCTAGTGAATTCAAAAAAAATGTAGAACCAAAATAACCTAATAAAATGCCCTGGGGTTAAGCTAACTAAAAACCGTATGTAGTTATCTAAAATTTCTTCCAAAACTTAGGTAAAATCTTTTGTTAAATTATGTAGATGTAATTCGTGAGATATTTTATAATCTAGCTGAACTACGTTTATTTCAAATTGAATTTCAACACCTTTAAATGCTGTTTTTAGCAAACGTTCAAGGATTACTATAATTTCGGCAAGTATTCTTGTTGCACTTTTTTTAGGAATCTCATACATTGACAAAACAATAGTTGATGAATTTTGAAAAGTTATTACATCTGCTGAACGGATATTTGACCTAATAATTCTTACTAAATCTTTGAGCATTCCTTTTTGAGCCTCTGAACCAATTACCGAATAAATTTCATTTGGATTGTTGATGTGAATGGCGCATATATTACTGGAACCTTCTGTTTGTTTTAAACGCTCAATTTCATATTTAAGCATAGTTTTAAAGGTGTCGTACTTGACTGTACCAACTATTTCTTCAATATCTTTTGACGTTGTTACAAAACCATTTACTGCTGCATAAATTCCTTTTTGAGTTAGTTTGTATTTTCTAATTACTTTTGATTTTAATTGCTCCACTGAGTTATCGTGATGGCAAGATAAACATTTAGCTTTTACAAAATAATCTTGAAAACGGTGGCTACAATTTAAACATTCATGTATGACTGAAGGTTTGTCGTAATCTACCCCTATATGTCTTAATCTTTTATTACATTTAGGACAATCCAATTCATCATCAATTTCATTTGTAAAATCATTCATTGGTCCCACATATCCACAAGGAAAATGGTGAATAATGTCATCTGTTTTTGAGTTAGAGCTATTACATTTAGGACACACCTCTCGGTAAGACATTCGTCCGTTAGAACATTGAGAACATAAATAAATTCTATCAACAAACTCTGAGGTAAAAATACCATCATATTCGGCTTGTTCAAAAATTGAAAAAATGGCATATTCTTCAGTATGTCCAAAATTAACTGATAATGGCGGATATGTATAATTTACATCTGAATTATAGTATGGAATAGGTGTAAGAGTACTCATCTCTCTTGAATACATATATGTGATTATTTTTACAATCATTTGTGCTTCAAAAGAAATTTGTCTTGTAAATTGAATTTCTTCATTTTTGGTTAATATTTTTTCTACCTCCTTTTTAATAAATGGAATTTGGTCTAAGGAAAATAAAGTACCATCAATTAATTGATTAATCAATGGGTCTATAATGTTTACTCCTTTTAATAAAAAAACCGGTTTTAAGTAGATGTTTGGGTTTTTATGGCTTCTAATTCTTTTAACTATTTGCCTTATAAACAACTCATCTTTACCATTTATTAATACAGCGTGGTAGTTAATGGTTTCATTTATATTTAAGCTATCTAAGTGCTCAATAACATAAAAGGTTATACCTTTAAAGGTTATAATGTTATTTTGTTGTTCTATGTTATTTTCAATTTGTTCCACTTTAAAAAGTTCGTTTAGATATTTTTACGCTTAATTTAAAATATTTTTTCCACAAATCTAAGTCTTTATTGTCTAAAGGTAGTATATCTACAGCTAAAGTTCTTGTGGTAGGTTCAAATTTCTTTTGAAATTCTTGTGGTAAAATTCTAGTTGAAAATTCAAATCTTTCTACTCTTCCTTTAGATTTTGTGCCATCTGGAAATTCAATATCTACGATATCTCCTTCGTGAATATCACTTAAATCTTCTTGATTAAAATAGCCTCTAATGTGGACATTTTTGGGTTGATGAAGTGCCATAATATTTTCAGTTTTTAAAGCTACTTCAAATGGCTGTTTCATTATTCTTGTAATATTTCCTTGTATTGGACAAGTAAAATAGTTAAACCCTTGTTTATCATTAATTCCTGCTAATAAATCTTTTTCATTTACATTTCCTACGCCAGCAAAATTGCCCTCTGAATTTTGTTTTATTTCTATATTTTGCTTTTTTGCTTTCTCCTCTTCTTTTAGTTTATTTAAATAACTCAATTGTTTTCTGTAAATAGAATTTTGAGACCTAAATAAATTAATGTCATTTTCTGTTCTTTCAATTCTGTATTCTAAATTTTCTAAATTGGTATGAGAAACGGCATCTAAAATCACTTCATTTTGAACTCTTGTTAAATCTGATTTATACGAATTTAATATTTTTTGATAGTCGCTAATTTTGAGGTTATTTAGACTTATGTTTTTTTTCATTACATAAATTTCTTTATCTATCCAAGAGTTGCTTTTGCCCGCGGTAGAAATACTTACTGCGTTTGAACCTCCTCCTGAACCTATACCTCCAAATAAATCATCATCTAAAAAATAAGTAAATAGCGTATCTCCTATTTTTACATCTTCACCTTCTTTATGATAAAATTCTAAAATTCTGATATCATTTGTATGTCTGATATCAATTTTCTCGAATAGAACTTGACCGTTTCCTTCTATATAAAACATTGTTTTATAGGCATATTTCATCAAAAACAATAAAAAAACGAGTAAAATAGACAAATAAATAAACCTATCCCAATTAAAAGGCGTTTCAGCTTTTCTACGTTTATTTTCTTCTAAATAACGTAAATAACTGTCATCTTTCCGTTTAAAGTTTAAACTTTTCATTTACTTTTTAATGTTGTCTTTATCCATTTGTATTAGTCTGCCCAAATCATGATACGTAACGTTATGTATATTAGTTATATATTCCAAAGTATCCATCTTATTTTCCATTTCAATTCTGTTATTAAAATCTTCTGTTCTAAGTGCAATTGTAATTTTGTCTTTAGCAAAATCAGAAAAGGTTTTAATTTTTCTTTCAATGTATTCGTTTTTTACGTTTTCGTAAGCCATAAAATAAATGCGGTCAACTTTTTTAAATAATTTATCCACCACATCTGGATTATAATAAAGAGGTATTGAGATCTCTAATAAAAGATTATTGTTTTTACAATAAGAACTTACATAACCAATTAATTCAATATATCTATTCAATAATTTCATTCTATCAGTTTTCCAAGTTTCAAAAGTGTGGGGTTCTATATCGAGATGAACACCTTTTATTTCTACATCTTTATAATTAGCTACAACACCTGCAATGTATTTATTAATACTATCATTATAAAACAACTTATTGCTGCCAAACATAATATAATAGTCTACTTTTTGATCTGTAAATTGAGCAAATTTTATTTTAGATGTTAAAAGTGTGTCATGTTTTGAACCTGCAACTATGACTTTACTAAAATTATTGTACGTTACATATTCAGCTAAAAAACCTGCGGAATTTTGCGCAAAGACTTTAGACCAAACGTACACGCCTTTATTTTTTGTGTTTCCATATTGATTTAGTGACTGTATAGGTTTATTTACAACAACATCTTCAATTTTTGCATACGCAATTTTTGAATGGATTTTTAATGCTTTGAGGTACATATTTTGAAGTAAATCTATCAATTCAATATCTACTCTAACTATGTCGTCGATTAAATCTAATCCTCCCATTGGATCTATATTTTTGTCGCCTAACCTTACCTTTACATTTTCAATTCTATATTTTTCTTCAATTAAAATTCTTTTTTGATAAAAAGCTATAAATTGTTTTAATTTGTATCTAAATTCATAGGCTACATTTAACACATCTTCATGTAAACTGTTTCTTTGGTTTTGTAATCTTTCATTGTCATATTTCCATTTTTCCTGTGTAATTTCATTTTTTAATTTAGTATTAAAAGGTAAAGGCACAGTAATGTTTACCCCAGTAGCTACAAAATCACGATAATTTGAATTAATTAGGTTATAATAATTGTACCTTACGTAAGTTTTTAATCCAATTTGATGATACCATTTGTAATAATTTTGATAAGCATTATTTCCTAAAACAGTCTGCGTTTGTTGTTCAATGGTTTCAAATATTTTTTGATAATTCAAATCAATTAATGGGAGATTGTTAAGGTTAAAAGATAATGTGTCTTGTTTAATGTTTAGATAATTATTATATGACGCATAGACTTTTTTTAGACTTTGAACCTCTGCCAATCTTGTTTCTATTCTTATTAAATCTTCTTTAGGCAACTTTTTTAATAGAACCAATTCATTGATTAATTTATACTGCTTATTTAAAGATTTTTCTCTTTGATTTAACAACTCAATCTTAAGTTTATTAAACACATAAATAGTTTGATCAAATCTTGCAAGGTAATAAGCTGATTGATTAGATTGTTCGTTTTTTAATTTTTCTCTTTCTATTCTATCCTCAAGCAGTTTTGCACTAATTTGATTATCAAAATATCCATCTTTTAAAATTCTCCAATTTATACCAACAGAAAATTTTCTGTTATATATTAAATTATCATTCAAGTCTGCAACAGTGGGATTAATATTTTCTTGGTAAGATCCTGACGCAAATAAACCATAATCTTTTTCTGTCAGCTCTTTTTGTTTTTCAAGGTAATTTGACTTATAAATGTTAGCGTTATTAGATTTACTATTAGCTATTGTTCTTAAAACAACCATATTTGTATCTACAAATTTAACAGGTAAATAGCTAGCTGTGTTAAATAATTCTAATAGTTCGTTTATCTTTAAAGAAAATAAAGAATCACTTTGAGCATTAACATTAAATGTCAAAAGAAATAAGAGTATGCTATTAAAACGTTTTACCATTTGATTAAGTAACAGTACAGATACGGTAATAAAGAAATAAAGTTGCAAAAGATTTGTACTAATTGTGTTTTAGCTTAAAAAAATAAACTGTAAACATTTTTAATGGTATTAACCTTTATGTTTAAAAATAAATTAAATTTGTTGTCGCTTATAAAAAATTAATAAAATCATGGCAAATAAATATCAAGCTCAGATTGATGAGTTTATGACTAAAGTAAAAGAAAAGCATGGTCACGAGACTGAGTTTTTACAGGCAGTTGAAGAGGTAGCAGAGGCTATTATTCCTTTTATGGAAGACAACCCTAAATACAAAGGAGTAAACCTATTAGAAAGAATGGTTGAACCAGAACGTATTATTATTTTTAGAGTTCCTTGGTTAGATGACAAAGGGAATGCTCAGGTAAATATAGGATACAGGGTTGAGTTTAATTCTGCTATAGGACCTTACAAAGGAGGGTTAAGATTTCATCCATCAGTAAACTTATCTATACTTAAATTTTTAGGTTTTGAACAGGTGTTTAAAAATTCTTTAACTACACTTCCTATGGGTGGCGGTAAAGGAGGGTCTGATTTTGATCCTAAAGGCAAATCGGACAATGAAGTAATGAAGTTTTGTCAATCTTTTATGACTGAGTTATCACGTCATATAGGGGCTGATACTGATGTGCCTGCGGGAGATATTGGTGTTGGTGGACGTGAAATAGGATATATGTTTGGTCAATATAAAAGAATTAGAAATGAATTTACTGGTGTTTTAACTGGTAAAGGGCGTAATTGGGGAGGATCTTTAATTAGACCAGAAGCGACTGGATACGGAACAGTCTATTTTGCTGAAGAGATGCTAAAAACAAAAGGTGATTCTTTTGAGGGTAAAACTGTTGTTATATCAGGTTCTGGTAATGTGGCACAATACGCTTGTGAAAAAGCAACTCAATTGGGCGCTAAAGTTATAACCATGTCTGACTCAAAAGGGTATATTGTTGACCCTGTGGGAATTGATACAGAAAAATTAGCTTGGGTTATGGACTTAAAAAATAACCGCAGAGGAAGAATCAAAGAATATGTTGAGCAATTTACAGGTGCTACTTATCACGAAGGGAAACGACCTTGGCGTGAAATTTGTGATATAGCTTTACCTTGTGCCACTCAAAATGAATTAAATGCTGAAGAAGCTGGTCAGTTAGTAGCTAACGGTTGTAAGTGTGTTGCTGAAGGGGCTAATATGCCATCTACACCAGAAGCTATTGCTGTTTTTCATGGTGCTAAGATATTATTTTCTCCAGGTAAAGCATCAAATGCCGGAGGTGTGGCAACTTCTGGTTTAGAAATGAGCCAAAACTCTTTGCGTTTATCATGGACAGCTGAAGAGGTTGATGAAAAGCTACACAACATTATGAAATCTATACATGCTTCATGTGTTGAGTACGGTAAAGATTCTGACGGTAATGTTGATTACGTTAAAGGTGCAAACATTGCTGGCTTTGTTAAGGTTGCTGATTCTATGCTTGACCAAGGTTTAGTTTAAAATAAACTTTAAGGATATAAAAAAGGTTTGAATTACTATTCAAACCTTTTTTGTTTTATATATCAATCCCGTCCTAAACGTTTAAAAAATAAATAAAAAAAGAGAATGATTTTTGAGTATCTCAATTATCTTTGAGTTGCATAA
>DQTE01000261.1 GCA_015662905.1 Crocinitomix sp.
TTGGTTTTAATAGTTTGCTCTGATGTATAAAACAAATTGCTATAAACCTTTTGTCCTAGTTGGTTGTAAATAAAAACCTCCACATTATTCATTAAATAGTCTTTTTGACTTTTTGTTTTAATAGTAATTGAAAATTGACCTTCATTGGGATTAGGGTAGAGCTTGATAGAATAAGATTCGTTATCCAATTTATTTATGCTAATGTTGTCAACCAATACACAATTAGACGTGTCAAAGCAGTTGAAATTATTAGTAATAATAACAGCATAGTTTCCATTTTGTTGGGCAGTATATGTTTGGTTGGTTTCACCCACAATTATTGAATTATCACTACAATCAATCCATTGGTATATTTGTCCACTGGCATTTGCAACAAGTTTTAAACCATTAACAGTTACTGATACATTATTAGGTATTGGATTAACGGTTAAATTAGTTACTACAATGCTGTCTTGTCCGTTTTGTGCTGTTAAAGTATCATTGTATGTGTTTGTTGTGTCATAGACGGATGTTCCAACATAATAATTATCTCCTTCACAAATACTAACCGACTGTATTGTGACAATATCAATCAAATATTCATAAGCTCCTATATCGTACCCACTTCCTTGAGGTCTATTATTATTGTCTTTATCAACATTTGGAGCAAAGGTAGAATTACCAATATCAATAGCAGTAGAAGATGAAATTAAATGACAATCTAAATTCATGTAGTCAACAAAATGAGCTGGATAATTAGAACTGGCACCTACTAGTAAATTATCACTTACAGTTCCAATTCCAAAATCATTATTTAAAGATGAAGCTATATTATTTTGTATAATGTTATTATAAGATGGTGTTCCATTTTTATGCGCTTTAATACTAATCCAAGTTGGACCATGTAAAGTAGTACTGGCGGTATCATAAGGGTCAATAGGAGAAATATCGTAAGGGTCAACACAAGTATTGTTTATAATTCTACAATTTATAGCACCTAATAAAGTTATACCGTGCCAATGGTCTGTTATAATTAGATTATTTTCTATTGTCCAATTTTCGAAATAACCATCAAACCCAACCATTCCTTGCATTGGACCTCTCCACTGACGAGAGTTATCAGTAGTGTTAATAATTAAGTTTTGTCTTAAAATTACATTTTTAATTGTATCTGTACCTACAGGACAACAAGTATAAGCTTGAAAGCCGTCATAATGATTTTCATCATAGGTAAACACCACAATATTATCCATAATAGTATTATTTTGATAAATACAATTACTTGCTAACCCTCTCATACCATCAATGGTAAAATATTGAATTGTATTTTGGTTAATTATTGTTCCTTGGGCTTCACAAGAAATTCCTACTGCTACATTAGTAATAGTATTGTTTTGTATAATATGATTTGTTCCTTGTGCTCTAATGCCATTATTTGTTTTTGTACGCCAATCATCTCTACTATAAGTTGATGTGTTATTAGTAGACTGTATTATACAATTTTGAATAACAATGTTTGAACTTAATGGGTAAAGTGTGATTAAACTTATTGGAAAGGTTGAGGTGTTAACAGATTGAATTGTTAATCCTGATAAACGCCAAAAAGTAGTATTTGAAATGTTTCCAATATATATTCTATTTATAATAGGGGAATGCCCAGCTTGTGCTTGAATATCTACATAATTTGAATTGGTGTCATTTATTTTAGGAAAACCATGATTGCCATCTCTTAATAATATAATATCTCCCGAATTAAACATAACTCCAGAGTTAAATATTGTTTCTAAACTACCCCAAGGTTCAGAAGCTGTTCCGCTGTTAGACATGTTCCCATTTATAGGGTCAGAATAGTAGGTTGTAGAATACGAAAATAAGTTTATTTGTACCACAAAAATAAAAACAACTATTTGTTTCATAGCTAATAAGGTTCACCCAAATATACAAACATAAAACAACTTTTGATCATTTTATATATTCAAATTAAACTTTATTATTAAGAGAGCACCATTATTAACCCATTAACCCAACTTACTCAACTCGTCTTTTAATTTGATAATAACATCAACCTCAACGGCATCAACCTGCTTTAAATCTGCTAACAAAACACTTATCCAATCAGTTATATGAATTAAATATAACACCTGAGCTAATTTATTATTTCCCTTTGCATTTATTTCGATAATAGTATCTGTTTTTTCAGAAATAATTGACTTACAAATCTCCCAACGCTTTTTAGTTCTGTAAAACTCAAAAGAAGAATTAAGCTTAATTACGGCAATATTATTATCGCCTCCTGCCCAACCTACTAACTCATTATGGTTCATTTCTGGTAAAACATGATGCCAACACAATTCTTTTGCATTTTCATTGATTTGCTGTCTAAATCTAACAGCCACCCCTTCAAAGCTTTGGTCTGCATAAATTACTGCTTTTTTTTGGTAAATTTGTTTAGCTACTTTTAATGCCTCCTTTTTAATTTGCGATTCGTTTTCTGTAACCAAATTAGCTATACTTTGAAGCTGTGATGTGTAATTTGTAGATACAATTTTGTGTTTTTCGAGTGTAAACAAAAGCTGAATTAAAGAATATGCTAACATTGCTCTTGGTTGTTCGCCACTTGGAACAACAAAATGATTCCATTTGTTTAATTTTGCCATTTCCAATAATGCTCCGCCAGAGGTAATTGCAACTATTTCCGCCCCTCTTTTATCACTCTCCTTTACAGCTGTTAAAGTCTCCTCTGTATTTCCTGAATAAGAATTAGCAATTACTAAGGTGTTTTTATTTACAAAATTAGGTATTGAGTAATCATTTGTTGTTACAATAGGAATTTTTGCCTCCTCTCTTACCAAAAGGCTTATAATTTTTCCACCAATTCCTGAACCACCAAGTCCACAAATTAAGACGTTAGAAAAATTCTTATTTGTAGGTATAAAACTTATAGACTCTCCAATTTGTTTGGCATCCATCAATTGATTAGCAAAATTAGCTACAAGCGTTTTCATTTATTATTTTTTAGCAAAAGTCCAAAGTTACACTTTTTAGAATAAAAATTGTACGTTTTTATAGGTGTATTTGTTTCAATAAAAAAAATACATATT
Organism: Crocinitomix sp.; assembly: GCA_015662905.1. Lineage (GTDB taxonomy): Bacteria > Bacteroidota > Bacteroidia > Flavobacteriales_D > Crocinitomicaceae > Putridiphycobacter. The sequence continues at coordinate 3,081 of DQTE01000261.1, forward strand.
ATCTTTGAGCCAAATACGATATAAATATGAGTTTTACTGATTTATCTGATCAAGAAATACAAAGAAGAGAAGCATTAACAAAACTTAGAGAGCTAGGCATTAATCCTTATCCTGCAAATTTATATTCAGTTAACTCTTTGGCAAAAGATATTAAAAGAAACTTTGAAGAAGGAAAAAAGGTTGTTATCGCAGGAAGGTTAATGGCACGTAGAATACAAGGAAAGGCTTCTTTCGCTGAGTTACAAGATAGTAGCGGTAGAATTCAAGTATATTTTAATCGTGATGTAATTTGTGATGGTGAGGACAAAACTCTTTACAACACTGTTTATAAGAAATTGTTAGACTTAGGTGATTTTATTGGCATTGAAGGAGAACTATTCAAAACGCAAGTAGGCGAAATATCTGTTAGGGTATTAAATTTTACATTGTTAAGTAAATCGTTAAAACCATTACCCTTACCTAAAACTGATGAAGAAGGGAATATTCATGATGCCTTTACCGACCCAGAATTGCGTTACCGTCAACGTTATGTTGATTTGGTGGTAAACCCACACGTTAAAGAAGTATTTATCAAGCGTACAAAATTGTTCAAAGCAATGCGTCAATACTTTGATGATGCTGGATATTTTGAGGTTGAGACCCCTATATTACAACCAATTGCAGGAGGAGCAGCTGCGCGTCCGTTTATAACACATCATAATGCCTTAGACATTCCTTTGTACTTGAGAATTGCAAATGAATTATACTTAAAAAGGTTAATTGTTGGTGGTTTTGATGGCGTTTATGAATTTTCTAAAAATTTCCGAAACGAAGGAATGGACAGAACACACAACCCAGAGTTTACAGCGATGGAAATTTATGTGTCGTACAAAGATTATAATTGGATGATGAACTTTACAGAGAATTTATTAGAACATTGTGCACTAGCTGTAAACGGAACTACTGATGTTGTTTTTGGTGAACATAACGTTAGTTTTAAAACGCCTTATAAACGTGTAACTATGCGTCAGTCTATTATTGATTTTACAGGTTTTGATATTGATGGAAAATCAGAGGGCGAATTACGAGAAGCGTGTAAAAACATGGGCATTGAAGTAGATGATACGATGGGTAAAGGTAAATTAATAGATGAGATATTTGGTGAAAAGTGTGAAGGGAACTACATCCAACCAACCTTTATTACCGACTACCCAAAAGAAATGAGCCCATTATGTAAAGAACATAGAGACAACCCGGAACTAACTGAGCGTTTTGAACTCATCATTTGTGGTAAAGAGGTTGCAAACGCTTACTCAGAGTTAAATGACCCAATAGACCAACGTGAACGCTTTGAAGCTCAACTTAAATTGGCAGAGAGGGGTGATGATGAAGCAAGTCAATTTATTGATTATGATTTTTTACGTTCTTTAGAATACGGAATGCCCCCTACATCTGGATTAGGTATTGGTATGGATAGATTGGTGATGTATTTAACCAATAATCAGTCTATACAAGAGGTATTGCTTTTCCCACAAATGAAACCTGAGAAGTTTGGAGAGAAAAAAGGGCCGGAACTTACCGATAATGAAAAACTAATTTATGACATCCTTTCAAAATATCAAAAAATGGATTTAAACGACCTTAAAACACAGGTTGGTTTAAGCAACAAACAATGGGATAAATCAATGAAAGGGCTAGCCAAACACAACTTAACTAAAGTAACCAAAGTTGATGATGGTTTAACTGTTGAGTTGATTTAGTTTGACATACTAACTCAAAACAGAATTCTTTAGGTTTGCGTTTTTAATTATAAAACCATAAATACAAGGGGGTTGAAAGCTGTTTAATACAACTCATTTTTAAGCCAAGTACGCATTTCTTTTATTTCCTCACGGTTAAACTCATTATCAGAACGTTTAATTAATTCTAACAAATAGATTAAGTTTTCAGAGTCAGTGCCAGGGTCCATTAAAATATCCTCACCATCTTCATCTTCTGTCTTTTCAACAGTAAAATCAAAACAATCATTTTCCTTAATATATTCGTACGATAATCTGCATACTTTAGCCAATAATGGGTCTGTTTCTTGTAAAGCATATTCTCTAATTTTAGTTAATGCTTTAATTGTTTTTTCCGCATCAAACCCTTTTTCTAATGCTTTAATTAACTTGTCAATTTCTTTATTGGCTTCTGGTGATTTCATAACAGATATTAAGTTTAGTTTTAATTTCGGGGTAAAAATATATAAACTTTTAGTAAATTGTATGAAATTTTGTAAGTTTATAGCAGTAAAACTAAAAATAATTTGAAAACAATAGAAATTTTAACCGCCAATAACATTAGTATTGAATACGAAACTGCTAATGTTGGAAATAGAGGTGCAGCTTTATTTATAGACTTAATGGCACTTTTTGTCTATTGGTTAATTATGGCTTTATTCTTAGCTAATTTTGTTTCTTTAAACAATATGGATGCAGTAATTGGTCTATATTATATCTTGGTCGCCATACCATTTATGACCTATTCTTTATTTATGGAGTTTTTTTTTAAGGGACAAACTATTGGAAAGATGTTAGTAGGCATAAGGGTAGTTAAACTAAATGGTGAAAATGTTGATTTGAATGATTGTGCTATGCGTTGGTCTTTTAAAATAATTGATTTTTGGTTTTCCTTTGGTGGAATTGCTGCTCTTTTTATTTCTACCACTGAAAAAAGTCAACGTTTAGGTGATTTACTAACCCAAACAACCGTAATTAAAACAAAACCAACCCAAAAATATACAATTAAAGATATTTTAAGAATTAAAAATAAAACTGAATACCAACCCACTTATTTGTCAGTTACACAGTTTACGGATGAAGATATGATTTTAGTTAAAAATGCCATATCCAGGGTAAAACAATATCCCAATAAATCACATAAAACCTTAATTAATAACCTTACAAATGCAATAGCAAAACAATTAAACTTGAATGAAATACCACAAAAAAAACTAGTGTTTTTAAATACCGTACTTCAAGATTATATAGTTTTAACAAGGTGATAGTTCATTTAAGTTGAATAATAAAAATCATATTATTTTTATTTCTTTTGTGATTTTTAATACAATAATTTACAATCTAAAAACACTATTTTTGTAAAAAATTAGTCAACATGAATCTAAAAATAGAAAAACTAATTACATTTTTAAGTTCTCATAAAAACAACATAAACCCTAAAGAACTTAAAAGTTTTTTGATAAATTTAAACTTGTTGGAAGAAGATTTGCAACCTTGGGCAGATTTTGACCACCCATTACAAGATGGTTATGGTAGAAAATTAGTTTATGCTGAAGATAAATTTGAAATAATGGTAATGAGCTGGATGCCTAACGATTTTTCTGCTATTCACAACCACGGCTATACACAATGGGGCGCAGTTCAAGTGTTTGGTAATGCCTCACACTACGTGTATAAAATGGAAAACAATCATATTAAACTTGTGGAAAAACAGAGTTTTAAACCAAAAGACATAGTGTTAGTTACCAATGAGTTTATCCATCAAATGGGTAATCAAACCTCTACACCTTATTTAACTTTACACATTTATGGCACTAATGAGCCAAGAGAGGTAATTACCGCCGATTCTTTAATTTTTGAAATAGAAAATAACAGGGTAGTTAAAACAACCGGTGGCGCTTTTTTTCAATTAGAGGAAAAAGAGGTTGATGTGCTTAGTGATTTAAAATGTAATGATGAACAGACTATTTTAGAATTTGCAAGTACAATTTTACCAAAATCTAAGACGTTTAAAACAAAACAAAAAAAACATATTTTAAATTGGATATCTGAAAAAAAAGATATTTTGTTCAAAAACTGAATAAATGTAATTTACGTTACAGATACATAGCTTTTTAAGGTTTATCTTTGGGTAAAATAATAATTATGGTAGATGTACTGAATGAAATACAAGGAGGTTTTAGTTGGGTTTGGAAACAAATGACATTCCAAGTTAATTGGTATGATAATTATTTCTGGTTCTTAACCCTGCTGTCTCTTGTGGTTTGGGGATTAGAACTAGCTTTTCCGTGGAGAAAAAATCAAAAAGCAATTAGACGAAACTTTTGGTTAGATGGGTTTTACATGTATTTTAACTTTTTTATTTTTTCATCAGTTATTTCCGTTTTATACAAAATAATTGCTACCTATTGGCCTTTAGGCATGGATAGTTTTGCTGTGTTAGACTTAACTCAACTACCTCATTGGTTAGCCCTTCTTATCTTTTTTATTTTAAATGATTTTGTACAGTGGTTTACCCATTTTTTACTACACAAATATAATTTTTTGTGGAATTTTCACAAGGTTCACCATTCAGTAAAGGAAATGGGGTTTGCCGCTCATTTACGCTACCACTGGATGGAAAATATCTTCTATAAACCTTTGAAAACATTAGTAGTTTTACTTTTAGTTGGGGGTGAGCCTAATGATGCTTTTATAGTTCATTTTGTATCTATTGCTATAGGACATTTGAACCATGCCAATATTAAAATAACGTGGGGACCTTTAAAATATATTTTAAACAACTCTGTAATGCACTTGTGGCACCATGTTAAAGCATTACCTGATGATAGAAAAAATGGGGTTAATTTTGGTATAAGTTTAAGTTTATGGGATTATATTTTTAAAACCAACTATATTCCTAGTGAGGATGGCGATATTGAATTGGGATTTGAAAATGATGAAAAGTTTCCTATTGATAGTTTTGCTAAACAATTGATTTACCCTATTGGTAAGGAAGATTAATTGATGCTAGACGCTAGTGCAAAAATAATTTATATTACCTTAAATCCGAAAGTATGTTCGTAGCGAAATGCGAAGCATTCATAAACACCTTAAAAAGCAAATACAAATTTGTGCATAAAGGTCAAAATGTACGTTAGAACTTTACTATGTAAAATCACGAACACCAAAAAAAAATAAAAAAGATAGTGAGTAATTGGTGTAGCGCAGGTTTGAGGCACGAAAACACCTGTATAAACGCAGACAGGTGGTGAGTATCGAAAAACAGGCCTGCCTTTGTCGGCAGACAGGCATTCCCAATAATGGCGTGTAGTTTGGCTTTGTAGTAGAAGATAAGTAAAAGGGGAATTTTGTTTTCCTTTTTTTTGTAAATTATACTGGAGTATCTCCAAACATTAATAATTTTCTTGTTATACCTTCACAATTTCTTCTTTCAATGTCTTCCCTTGAGTAATTGTTATGATTTCTTGCTGTCTTCATACAAAAGGATACATCCGGTTAAATTATATTATTAAAACATTGTATTGGAAGTAAAAATAATTTGTTGAATAAAAAAGAAATAATCTATTTGGTAACAGATAAAAAGAACAAACAATAGAATTAATCACTAATAACTTAATATGGTTATGCAATACTATAAGTAAACTTTACATAAACCTTTGGGATAAATCAGAGAATAAACAATGGATATATGATAAGTTACGTAGTGTAGGTAAAGAAAAACTTGCCGAAAAGTTAGTGGGTAAAGCTAAAACCAAA
>DQTE01000048.1 GCA_015662905.1 Crocinitomix sp.
CAGGTATCGTTCGTAGCTTTTTCGAAAGATTGTATCCAAAATTGTTTTTGGATAGAGTTTGCATAAGCTGCTGCTCTAAAAACCCTTAATCTATATGTAGTATTAGCAGTTAATGCATAAATATTTCCTTTTTGAGTGAAATTAATCACACTATTATTTGTAGTAACATTATTTGAACCATTTACTATAAAATCACCACAATTATTAAAAAGTTCAAACGTATTATAAATTGAGTAGGAAAATATATAGATATTCCCATCATAAGGCATTTCAAACTCATACCATACATCGTTATAATTTACACTACTTTCAATTTCTGTATTAGCATTGGTGAAATTAAAACTATAGTTTTCATAACTTGTAATTGTAGAAGTTATAATTGTTGGAGAGCTACAAGCATCATTTGCAGGTTGTGCAAAAGCAATTGTAGTTAGTAATAAAAATAATGTTGTTGTTAAAAGTAAGCTGTAATTTTTCATAATATTTGATTTTAAAATTAGCGTTGTTAGCTTGATTTTATAAATAGTTCAAATAATAATACTGTAAATATAGTAAATAATTACCTGATAGTTAGCGATTTATTGTTTTGTTAAGGTTTAGATATGTTTTTTTTTGTAAAAACTTCTAACTCTTTGAGTATGTTTTTTAGATCGGTTTTTTTTTGAACACTTTTGCTAATATTCTTTTGTGAATTGATCAATTTTATATTTTTTTTTCATTTTTTTCATTTTTAAAAGAGCGAACCGAATCGAAATTCGATTCGCTCAAAAAAACTAACAACTATCTTTATTTTTTTATAATTTTTTGACTTGTAAAACCTTTATCGGTTTCTATTTGTATAAGGTAAATTCCTGATGCTAAAGTGGAAATGTCGTAATGTTTTTTTTCAAGAAATGATTTGATTTTCTTTCCAAATAAATTATAGATGCTTACTTGTTGTATTTTATGAATTGTTTCAATTTGAAATTGGGTTGATATTGGATTTGGATATAGGCTAAAAGCTATATTTTGATTTATGTCATTAGTAGATAAAGTAGTGCATTCAAGAGCTGTTTCAACAAAAGTAGAAATTGGATCTATATCGTTTGTCCAGCTGGTAGTGCTCCAAAAAATATCATCAACAAAAATGCAAATGAGATTTGGATTATTTGTACTGTCAAAAAATGAAAAATTAGTATTATTTCCATTTTGAACATTTAAAGAAGTTAACTGGTTATTAGCACAATTCAAATAGACTAAGCTAGTATTTTGTGTAAGATCTAAAGCAGTTAACAGGTTATTATTACAAGTTATATTTACTAAATTAGTATTGTTAGAAACATCTAAAGCAGTTAAGACATTGTTCTGACAAATTAAATAATTTAAAGCCATATTTTGCGTAACATCTAAAGTAGCTAATTGGTTAGTATCACAACGTAAATCTGTTAAAGCAGTATTTTGTGCAATATTTAAAGCTGTTAATAGGTTATCATTACAAGTCAGAATTGTTAAAGCAGTATTTTGTGTAATATTTAAAGTAGTTAATAGGTTATTATTACAATGCAAACTTGTTAAAGCTACAAAGTTTTCAATACCTGTTAAATCGGTAATGTTTTGATTTGAAATATCTAAAGACGTAATACTACTAATATTTAATGTTGGTACATAATCGTCTAAAGGTGCAGTATCATAACCTAGATTTATCAGTGCTTGTTCAAAATTATCATCTGGAACATAAGTTGCTTGATTGTAATTGCAGTTTATGCTAAAGCTAGATTGTACATCAATATTTACCCAATTTGTCGTACTCCAACTTACATTGTCAACTTCTATACAATTTAAAACAGGATTGCCGTGTGCAGAAAAACTAGTAAAGTTGGTATTATTACCATTTGCTACATTCAATTGTGTTAATTGATTACTGTAGCAAACTAATTCTATTAAATTAGTATTTAAAGAGACATCTAAATTAGATAATTGGTTTATAAAGCATTTTAACTTTGTTAAGGCTGTATTTGTAGAAACATCTAAAGTAGCTATTTGATTTTCTTGACAATATAATTCGGTTAAAGCAATATTTGCTGAAATATCGATACTACTTAATTGATTACCTTGGCAATATAAACCTGTTAAGGCTGTATTTGTCGAAACATTTAGATTGGTTATTAAGTTGTCTTGGCAATTAAGAATTGTTAATGCTGCATTAACAGAGGTATCTAAACTAGTTAATTGGTTACCATAACAAGATAAGGTTGTTAGTGAAATATTTGTACTAATATTTAAATTACTTAATTGATTAGACATACAATATAATTCCGTTAAGGCCGTATTTGCCGTTACATTTAAGGTTGTTATTTGATTAGACCCACAAAGGATTTTTGTTAAAGCTGTATTTCCAGTTAGATTTAAATTAATTAATTGATTATCTTGACAATACAAATCTGTTAAAGCAGTAAAATCCTCAATTCCTGTTAAATCGGCTATGTTTAAATTGGCTATATTTAGATTTGTAATACCATTAATATTAATCGTATCCACATAATCATCGTTTGGAACACCATTTCCCATTCCGTTATTTTCTAAATAATTTTCAAAATTATCATCTGGAACATAAGTTGTTTGATAATAATTACAATTTTGACTAAAACTAGCCCAAGTATCAATTACCCAGTTGGCTGTGGAATAAGTTACATCATCTACTTGGACACAAGTAAGATTTGAATTTCCAGTCGTAGCAAAACCTACGATACTTGTATTATTTCCATTTTTAACATTCAAAACACTCAATTGATTATTTTGACAAGCTAAAATTGTTAAACCTGTATTTGCAGAAAGGTCTAAAGAAGTTAATTGGTTTACTCTACAATTTAACTGTGTTAAGTTACCATTAGCAGGAAATGTCAAGTTGGTTAATTGATTGTCGTAGCATAATAATCTTGTTAGAGAAAGACTTGTAGCTACATTTAAAGTGCTTAATAAGTTGTTTTTACAAAGTAGCTCTGTTAAGGTAGTAATATTGCTAAGATCTAAAAAAGATATTTGATTATCGTTACAATTCAATATCTCTAAAGCCGTATTTGTTGAAACATCTAAACTAGTCAATTGATTATTTTTACAATCTAATTCTGTTAGCAATGTATTTGTTGAGATATTTAGACTAGTTAATTGATTGTTGGAACATAATAATGTTTCCAAAGCAATATTATCTGCAATATTAATAGCTGTTAAAAGATTGTTTCTACAATCTAATGCTGTTAAAGCAGTAAAGTCTTGAATACCTGTTAAGTCGCTAATATTTAAAGACAAAGTATTTAAAGATGTTACGGTTTCAATATTACTAGTAAGTACGTAATCATCGTTAGGTATTCCGTTACCCATTCCGTTATTTTCAAGATAGTTTTCAAAATTATCATCAGGAACATAAGTTAATTGTGTGTAATTACAGTTTGCACTAAAATAAGATTGTGGATCAATAAGTGACCAGTTTGCTGTGCTCCAAGCTACATCATCTACTTCAATACAAGTTAAATTAGGATTTGTATTTGCGTGGAAACCATTTGTTGTAAAATTGGTATTATTCCCATTTTTGGCATTAAGCATAGTAAGTTGATTTGTATAACAACGCAAAGTCGTTAACGCTGTGTTACTAGATATATCTAAACTTAATAGTTGATTATTATTGCAATATATTCTTGTTAAGGCAGTAGCATTTGAGGTATTTAAATTGACTAATTGATTATTATTACAAATTAAATCTGTTAAGGAAGTATTTTGTGAAACGTTTAAGCTTGTTAGTAAATTATTATAACAGCCGATATATGTTAAAGCAGTGTTTTGTGAAACGTTTAAGCTCGTTAGTACATTATCCCAACATTTTAAGTCTGCTAGTAAAGTATTTTGAGAAGTATTTAAACTGCTTAACGCATTGTTGTAGCAAGACAGTGCTGTTAATGCTGTATTTGTTGAAATGTCTAAAGTACTTAATTGATTGTTTTGACAAGATAAATTACTAAGGGCATTATTACCTGAAACATTCAAACTAGTTAATAAATTATCATTACAACCAATAAATATTAAAGCTGTATTTACCGAAAGATCTAAAGTGATTATTTGATTATTTTGACAGGCTAAACCAGTAATTTCTGTAAAGGCTTCAATGCCTGTTAGGTCAGTAATACTCTGATTGCTTGCATAAATTGCTCCAGTGTAATTTACAGCTTCGCTTACTTGTATTTCAGTATCTCCATTGAGATTTATCTGTGAATGATTGAGTAAATAAGCTTTAAAATTAGCATCTGGAATAGTTACAATTTGAGCATTGCCAATATAGCATAATGTCAAGACAAGGATGTTTATTATTACTTTTTTCATTTTATTTATTTTTAAAGTGAGTTGATTATTAATTTTTGTTGTACTATTTTATTATCTGATTTTATTTGGATAAAATAAATACCATCTGTTAAAGGAGAA
>DQTE01000212.1 GCA_015662905.1 Crocinitomix sp.
ACATACTTACTCATATCACTAAGTAAATAAACCAATGTTCCTTTTAAATCACTCTTATCCAACATTCCTTTATTTAAACAATTATCTTTATAGTTATTTAAAAAACTTTCTGCTTGATTATCAAGTATTCCGCCTGGGCTTAATGTATTTACTTTTATGTTCATACCTTTAAAATACTTTGCCATATATTTTGTAAGGTGAATAAGTCCAGATTTGATAGCAGCATACTCAACGGGCACTGTCATCGAAGTATTATTATAAATTTCAAATTTTGGTGCAACAACTCCATAAATAGAAGATATATTTATAATATTACCAGAACCCTGTTTCTTAAAGTACTTAGAAAATTGTTGGCTACTCGTAAAGTAACCACCTAGGTTTAAACCAATATTTTCAGTAAAATCATCATACTCTACATCAAAGAAATGTTTCCCATAATTTTTATTTCTAGGATATGCATTATTTATCAATGCATCAATTTTTCCATATTTTTCATCTAAATAATTGATACAACTTTTTAAAGATTTTTTTGATGTAATATCTAATTTTACAAAATCTATTTTTTTACTATTTAACTCTTTAGTCAATTGTTTTTTAACTTTTTTACCTATCTCTTTGTTTATATCTGCGATTATTGCGATTCCATTGTTTTCAATGATTGCTTTTACAAACTCTTGTCCTATTAGTCCAGCCCCACCAGTCACAATAATAATTTGATCTTTTAACATTACAAAACATCCTTGTAAAATTCTATTTTTCTATCATTAGTTGTATTAAACTTACTCTTAAACTCTTTTGTAAAATTTTTATCTACTTGAAATATTTTCATATCTTTAAAAGTATCAAATCCTAAGAGCTCTCCGTTCGCATTGTAAATAGAACTACTTTCTTTATAGCTTAGTCCATTTGTATCAGAACCTATTCTATTAACACCAATCAGAAAAATTTGGTTTTCGATTGCTCTCGCTTTTAAAAGTGCATTCCAATGTTCCACTCGTTTTTCTGGCCAGTTAGCTATGTTTATTATTATATCACTACTATTTGCCAATGCACTATAAAGCTCTGGAAATCTTAAATCATAACAGATAGTCAACCCAATATCAAAATCATTGAATTTTACTATACTTAATTTATTTCCTGCATTAAAATATTTATCTTCACCTGCAAAAACAAATGGATGAATTTTAGCATACTGTCCTAAAACCTTTCCATAATTATTTACAAAAATAGATTTATTTAAAGCTTTATTTTTATCTTGAATAACCACTCCAAACAAGATGGCTATATTGCATACTTTCGCTAAAGTTTGAAATTTATCTATAGTTTCACTAATTCCTTCTTCTTCAGAAGTAATGCCAATATTTGTTGAGAATCCCGTAAGAGTCATCTCAGGAAAGACAATTAAATCTACATCTTTACTTGAAGCTTCTTCTATGTACTTTTTGCATAGAAGAAAATTCGTTTTTTTATCTTCCCAAATCTGGTTTAGTGAAACAGTAGCAATTATCATTAATTATATTTCCTAAAAACTGGTTTAATGACCGCACCTATCAAATACTTTTCATATCCTTCGTCTACCGCTTTTTTATAAACTTCAAATGTTCTTTCCAACGCTTTTTTTGTTAATGCTAACTCTTTTTCGCCATGAGCATAACTGATGGCTATCCAAGGAATTAACACACCGTTTTTAATCATTTCTTGAGCAAACAATGTTCGCAACCCTAAAGAATTTTCTCCATTTTTATCAAATGTAAGATAATAGGGACTACACTCTATTCCACCAGCTACAAAATTACTTTCAATTCCAAATTTTTTAGCTGTATCATTCATAAGGTCTATCAGCTTTTTCCCATAGCTCCATAAATGTTCTACTACATTGTTCTTTTTCATGAACTTCATAGTCTCTACAAAAGCACCCAGTCCATTCATCTCTGCGCCATGAGTAGTAGACAGTAAAAACAGTCTCTCTTGCCCCTCTTTTTCAATAGACCCAAGTTCCATGATTTCTCTTTTTCCTGCAACGGCTGCCACCGAAAAACCATTTGCCATAGCCTTACCAAAAGTACATAAATCAGCTTCTATCTTATAATAATGTTGAGCACCTTTCAAATGCCATCTAAAACCAGTAATCATCTCATCTAAGATAAATACAGCTCCATATTCTTCACATAAATCTTTGACCTTATGTAAAAAATTACCTTTAGGATGTTCATTAGCTGCTGGTTCTAAAATAACACAGGCTATTTGATTTGGAAATTCTTCAAATAATTCCTCTACAGATTCAATATTATTATAATTAAACATTTTGGTATTATCTATCGCATCTTGAGAGATGCCATTAGTAATAGGAGTTGAACCTATAAACCAATCATCATACGAAAAAAATGGTTGTTCAGCACATCTAAGAACTATCTGTCTTTTAGTATAAGCTCGACTGAGTTTTATAGCTGCTGTTGTAGCTGTTGAACCATTTTTAGTGAACTTTACCATATCAACACTATCAATCATATCAATAAGCAGTTCAGCAGCTTCTAGTTCTATTAAACTAGCTCTTGTAAGATTGTTTCCGAATTCCATCTGCTCTAAAGCTGCATTGTTAATAGTTTCGTTTGCATAACCTAAATTTACTGCACGAAGTGCCATACCATAATCTAAAAATTCATTTTCATTTTCATCATAG
>DQTE01000091.1 GCA_015662905.1 Crocinitomix sp.
CTATGAAGTATTTAAAATTAACAAAAAATGTTCTCCCCATTTAAAAATTTACTTCTATTTTTTACCTAAAATTATATATAGCTTTGTAATTGTTAAACTAAAGCGTATATTGCCTACATCTATCATAAAAAAAATAACTCAATTAAAATACAGGTGAAAATTATCTATCTACAAAACATTGACGGTGTAGCGGGGTCAGAAAAATACTTTTTAGCTCTAATTCCAAAGTTAATTGATAAAAGTATAGATGTTACTATGTATTGTGTGGTTAAACATAAAAATAAACAAAATGCAACTGAATTTTTACATTTATTGGAAGAAAATAACATCCCTTATGTCGTGCAATATGTAAACTCTTATGGTAGTATTGCTATTCCCTATAAAATAAATAAGTTTATAAAGGAAAATGCCATTGATATTGTTCATACTCACTTAATTTACGCTGATTTTTGGGGAGTATTAATTAAAAAATTATTCAATAAAAAAGTCAAAATTGTTTCTACCAAACATGGTTATCATGAGGAAACCTATGTTAAATATTGTAACACACCTAAAAAGTTGCCAAAAAATTTATATTATTGGCTATTCAAATTTACGCATAAAAACATTGATTATTCTTACGCTTGCTCTTACGGGTTAAAAAATTTTTATGAAAAAGGCATGTTAATAAAAGAAAATTCAATGGATGTAATCCAACACGGATTTAATTATCCAGACATACCTTTATTTAATGAAAGTGAGTACAGGTTTTCTAACCCTCAATTAATTATTGTTGGTAGACTAATTAAAAGAAAAGGTCATCATTTTGTTTTTGAAATTTTACCTGAAATTTGTAAAGAATTCCCTGATTTAAAACTAATCATTCTTGGTTCAGGCGAACTAGAAAACGAGTTAAAAGCATTAGCCAAATCATTAAACATTGATAAACACATTGAGTTTCTTGGTTTTAAAACAGAGGTAGCAAAATACTTATCATCCTCTGACGTTGCTTTGGTCCCTTCTTATTCAGAAGGTTTACCTTTGGTTATTTTTGAGGCTTTTAACGCTAAAACACCCGTTGTTTCTTTTGACTCAATTGGATGTAATGAATTAATCATAGACGGCGAAACAGGTTTTTTGGCAAAATCTTTTGATAAAACTGAACTGCTTAACAAAACGATTGAACTATTAAAAAACAAAGCATTACAAAAACATTTTTCTGATAATGGCTATGCAAAACTAAAAACATATTTTTCATTAAAAAGAATGACAGAGGATACTTACTCTTATTATATCAAAGTGTTAAAATGACGCTTTATTTTTTTGCTCGTTTACATAGTATAATATAAAAATAAATAACGAATAAATAGGCATTTTATATCTGGCTAAAGCACCAAAGTTATAAGAGGTAAACCCAATGGCAAACCCAAATAATAACACAAAAATTAACAAGCCTTGCAAATAGTAATTTTGGCTAAGATATTTAAACACTCTGAATCTGGTTTTTATTAAAACAAAACTAAAAAACAACAATACAAAAGTACTTTCAAGTGCTCCAATTAGCATTATAGGATTTCTTGCTGTCCAAATATACGGTCTAAAAAAAGTTGCGTTAAGGGCGGCTGGTATTTTAGATGCAATTCCTACTGGTGTATATTTAATGTCGCCTAAATTATAAGAGGAGCCCCCTGTGGTGGTATGCCAAGTATGGAATCCTTTTATGTGGTTTTGAATATTTTCTGCACTATAATTTGTTGACTGGCTCAAACTTTTTAAACTTAAAAAGCCTAATAACGCAAAAAACACCACTAAAATAGGCCCAGCAATAAATCTAACTATGGTTGATTTTATTTTAGATTTAGAATATTGATAAATGATAAAAACTGCCGAAGGAATAAAGGCTAAAATAATATAAGACTTAAGTTTATAAATTACGTAAGCGGAAATTATCATTGTTAACAAATGATAGGTACTTACACTTTTATTTTGTATTGTAAAATACATCCTATAAATGATATAATTAATTAGTGCAAGTGTTACTGTATCCTTTAAAATCCCATTACCCCAAAAGAAAACCGAAGGAAAAAGAAAAACAATGATAAAAATATGCCCTTTATTTTTAGGAATTATATCGCTAAAGAACTTAAATAATTTCCACCCTCCCCAAAAAGAAATAACATTTAACATTAAGGTCAATACTAAATAAGAATTAAACGAAAGAAAAGATAAAATAGATAAAAATTTAACCATATACCATTCTTCAGCCGTTCTTGAGTAACTTATTTGAGTGGCAATGTGTTGAAATTCTGATGGTAAGTTATTCTCCATAAATAATAACTTAAAATACAAATATGGGTCATCAACTAACACATTTGACAATACACTAGCACCCCTAAAATACAGAAGTGTATCACCACCATAATAATTGAGTGATACCAAGGTAAAAACAATTCCTCCAAATACTTTAACTATAAACCCTTTTAAGAACCATTGGTATATGTCATCATTTTTAGATTGGCGGTAAAACCACAATAC
>DQTE01000015.1 GCA_015662905.1 Crocinitomix sp.
TCAACAACGGTTGTATCGATATGGTCCAAATCACCAATCTCATAAAATGGAGTATCAGTTTCCAAAAACTTTGTTATTTTCTCTTTTTCACTATGTCCAAAAACTCCATGAACTTTACCATTTTTAAAAAGATCTTCGCCTTTTGTACGAGCTCCGCAACCAGTTAAAAAGATTTTGGCACTTGAATTTTTACGCCCTACCTGATTAATGTAACCTCTCACACCACTGTCAGCACCATTTGTTACAGTACAAGAGTTTACAACTATAACATCTGCTTCTTCTTCATTATTGGCAATTTCATATTTACCAAGACGTGACATCATAACCTGTGTGTCAAACTGATTGGTTCGACATCCAAATGTTTTGAAAAATACTTTTTTCAAAAGAGACCCTTACACCAATTTATCATCTTCAATCTTAAATCTTTTATCATCCAGATATATACGCTGCGATGGATATGCTATGGTTATATCGTCTTGTTCTTTTATTTGATCTAAAATTTCAGATGAAATTGTACTACGTAATGTTAGCGTAGCATATGCATTTGTGAGATACCAAATACTTATTCTAATACCATTCTCTTCCAGAAAAGAGTAGACACGAGGTTCAACATTGGTATTTTTCAAACTATAACGTGAACGAAGTTTATTTAACTGTTTTCTAGTGATATCAGTATACCCTTTTGCATATTTTTTTGCTGTCTCTTTAGCAATTAATTGTGCTTTTTTATGATTTGAATCAAAAGTTATCGTAAAATCAATACCGTCCCATACTGTTTTCAAGGTTGCATGAGAATAATTAGCTATCATATTGGTAAAGATATAGTTATTTGGTATAAAAATTATTCGCCCAGCTCTCCTATTATGCAAATATGTGGTTAATGTAATATCTTCAAGTATGGTTATGCGAAATAGTGAAATATCTAAAACATCACCAACATACTTCATACCATCTTTATCTACTCTTATTCTATCGCCAACATGAATAGATCCACCTACAACTATAACCATCCAGCCAAGCATACTCATAAACCAGTCTTTCATGGCAATTGCAATACCGGCAGAAGCAAATCCAAGTACTGTAACAAGATACGAAACATTTTCTATATAAGCAAAAAGTAAAATCATAACTACAAGAAAAACAAATACAAAATTGATAATTTTATTGGCCATATAGAAACGTTCATTATCAGTAATAGTACGTTTTATCAACCATTTGAAGAATAGAACAAAAAGAAGTAAAACAGATATCGAAATACCAATAGTACCTGCTTTTTTTGCCTGTTCCATTATTTGGTCGGTTAATCTGAGTTTTATTTCATCGACTTTTTTCCTATAAACAACTAATGCAGTCTCATTTAAACTCAATGCATCAAGTGCATCATTTAACTCCTGCTCTATCTGTTTAAGTTCCTGTTTATAAATTTTGTTTTCAGGTTCTAACTCTAAATACTCTTTTAAAAGAGAGACTTTCTTTTCAAGTAATGAAACAAATTTTGTTAAGCTTGTAATCTCATTTTCAAACCTTAGTAGCTGTTCCTTTAACTGCTTTATGAAAGATATTGCGCTTATTATTGCTATAGGGTTAGTAACCACAGGAATATTTTTTATCTCATTAGGCTTTACAACTGTTTTAAAAGGATTTTGTTCATACTCCTTTAGTAAACTTAGTCTCTCCTCAAGTTGAGATTTTTTTGATTTAAGTTCAATAATCTTGGTACGATATCTTCTAGCACCTCTTGATTTGTAATATCTAATTTTTTTGCTTATTTCTTCAATATTTGTTTTAAGCTTTATATACGCAAGATGATTTGCATAAATTTTTTGCCAAACACTTTCATCATTAATTTGTTGATTTATATCATCAAGTTCCTGGCTTAGTTGAAGAAGTCTGCTATTTATCTGATCAACTGTAATATTTGACTCAGAAACTACTTCATTATTTATAGTTCTTGAAGCTTCAATATTTTGTACCAAAATAAATGTTACACAAAGAAGCATTAGGAAAAAAATATTTTTTTTCATCCTAAAAGCTCCTTTCCATCTACACAATTCATACCAAACAAACTATTTACACCATGGATGAGACAATCATAATTTTCAACTCTCTTTTTTTGAACAGATAATTGCCTCATATGATTCATCCTTCTCAAACTTTTTCAATACTTTAAATACAGACTTAATTTCTGGATTTTCCAACATCACATAGCTTCCTATAACTTTTGGTATGATAAATGTAATAGTATTATCATGACTCTTTTTATCTAGAAAAAACTGGTCATAAAACTTTTCTGCAAATTCAATACTGTAGTTTGTCGGCAGATTATACCGTTTAAGCAATTTTTTTACCCGCTCAGACTCTTCTTTAGAAAAATATCCAAATTCCATAGCCAACTCATTTGCCATAACCATACCAATAGCTACAGCTTCTCCATGAAGATAAGAGCCATACCCACTAAAATTTTCGATAACATGAGCAAAAGTATGACCATAATTTAAAACTGCTCTTACACCTTTCTCTTTTTCATCTTCATTAACAATACGTGCTTTTAATTCAACAGATCGTTTAATTGCCTCTTTCAGGTTAATATCTTCATAAAGATCATTTGATTCCAACCAATCAAAAAAGTCTGCATCAAACATAACAGCCATTTTGATTATTTCTGCAATTCCTGCTGAAAACTCTCTTTTTGGAAGTGTTTTAAGCCAATAAGTATCTATATAGACAGCTTTTGGCTGATGAAAAGCTCCTACAAGGTTTTTACCAAAATGATTATTTATTCCTGTTTTACCACCAACACTGGCATCAACTTGTGATAATAGAGTAGTTGGAACTTGTATGAAGTCAATACCACGCTGAAAAACACTTGCAGCAAAACCTGTCATATCACCAATAA
>DQTE01000262.1 GCA_015662905.1 Crocinitomix sp.
ACAACCTTATTTATTTTTCCTATGTTTGATAACATTATATGCGCCGAATAAAAGTCAAAACCTTGTTTGTTTGAGCCTCTAAAAAACTCTTCACCAGCATCTTTTTCGGCGGTTATACCCCAACTTAATTTGTCTTTGTATGTATATCTATATCTGGTATATAACTTATCCGGACTACCTGTGTAAACTTTATTTGGAGATTTTTCCAATACACTGTCGGGGTATTCGGTATAACCTGCTTTGGTTTGTAGTATTCTTTGGTATCTAAAAAATGTTTCGTGTTTTCCGTACCTAAGTGCTTTCTTCAAATTAAAATTGTCTTGTTTTACTTGTTGTATTCCTACAAATGGTAAAATCATTTCTATTGTTGCTTCATTTAAACTTTCTATGGCTGACAGTTCATACAACGATAAAATTTCTCCATATTTTTTTCTATAATTTAATATGTCATAAATTTGTTTATCTGTTAACATAAGTAATTTTGAAAGCTCGTCAAAAGTAGTTTGGTTTAAATTTATGGGGTTATCAAAAAAATAGTACAAATCTTCAAGGTAGGTGGTTAAATCAATGTCAGAATTTTCAATATTTTCACCAATAAACTCAATCCTTCTCTCAATAATTTTATCTCGTTCTTCTTCTTGCGCAAACGGCTTACCCATTATACATAAAAACGATATAAGCAACAACAAGTTCTTCATTAAAACTTATAATTTAGAGACATTGAAGGGCTTAATCCTAAAGTACTGTGCCAAGATGATGCTATATTAAATTGAAATTTATTAAGTTTAATTCCTGCGCCAAATGAAGCTAAAAACGGATAAGAATTCATTCCAAATCTCACAACAAAAATTTTGTGGGTTAGTATTTCAATTCCAGATTTTATATTAAGAGGTTGCAAAATATCTTTTTCGGCTTCAATGCTCCAAAAAGTTCCTTCGTTAAATTTATATTTTAACCCTACGTTAAATAATGTTGGAAACCGTTCATCTTGATAATCGTCAAGTTTAGCTCTGTTTATGTTTTGTACGTTTACACCTAAATCTAAATTGTCATTAAGTGAATACATTAGCCCCACTGATGCAGAAACAGCATTTACCGCACCATATACATCTCCAAATGCCACTCTATGAAAATTAAGTGATATACCTGCTGATAGGTTATTGGACAATTTCATTCCATAAGCTAATCCTGTTTGAATTTGTCGGTATAGAGAAAAACCTGTTTGCTGAAAAAATATACCTAAATTGTTTTTGTCGTTTAGGTGGTAATTAAACACAAAACTTTGGTTAGCTAGTTCGTTTACCAAAAATCTGCTTTGATAAGCAATACCTACCCCTGTAGTTGAAACTTGACCTAATGCTCCGGGATTGTTTTTTACACTCCACACATCATTTATTAAGCGTGTAGAATTTGCCAATCCATTTGCTCTTGCCCCTATTTGATTAGGCACTTGAGCAAAGCTCAATGTGGAAATGAATATAAAAATTAATATTGTGAGTTTTTGCATTGCTTAAATGTAGTTATTTTTTTACAAAATGATTATCAAGTATTTTTGAATTTATTAAAATTTCTTTTATTTCGTTCAAGATAAGAGAGGTAGCACCCCATACAGTTTTATCTTTTAATAAAAAACAAGGCACATTTTTAAGGGTTATACTTTTATGGTTTTTGATATCTTTAAACACTTTAGAATTGTGATTTAATAATTCTGAAATTTCAAAAAAGAAAGCCGACTTTATTTCTCGTTCTGATAGAGTTAAATTCACTTTAGAATTTAAAACACCTAAAAATGGTTGCACAAAAAAATTACTAATGGGTATATAAACAGGGGTTAGTTCACCAAGTACTAAAATTTGGTTTGATGTAATACCTAACTCCTCTTGAGTCTCTCTTAAAGCTGTTTGCAATAAAGAATCGTCTTGATCATCTTTTTTGCCTCCAGGAAAAGCTATTTGCCCTGAATGTTTGCCTCCGTCAATTTGTCTTTCTATCAATAAACCATATACTTTTTGTTGCTGTTTGCTCAACAAACACATTACGGCAGATGGTTTAGCATTGGTTTTATTTAGATTATAGGTACTACTTAATTTTCTATAAGGTACCATTTCTAAATGTGCTTTTTCTCCCGGTAAATAAATTAGCTGATTTTTTATATTTTTGTACCACATTTAAGTAAGGATAACATTTGTACAAACATAGTAATTTAATGAAAAAAACAGAGGCTTTATCAGTTATTAATTGTAATAATGATTGTACAATTGAAGATATTGAGGACAGTTTTGAACTCTCAATATTTGCGCTAAAGAAAAAATTTATTGAGCGTTTTCCACCTATTAAAATAATGCTTTCTACCATTGAGCGTTTAAAGCGATTAAAAAAAGTAAAAAATACGCTACAAATAAGTGTACCCATATCAACCATAAAATTCATTTCTTTAAAGTTTAAAGATATATCTCTCAATAAATTTTTAAAGCAATACCAAATAGAGGCTAATTCAATAAAGCTAAATATAGCTAATGTTTATGAGCCTACTTTATTTATTGAACAAATAAAACTTTTAATTAAATTACATCAAATTTTATTTTTCAAATTGGTTGACATAGCACAATATGCCCCCAAAGATGATGAACTGACACCAATAAAACTATCTGAACAGATAGACATTTATAAATTAAACAAAGAATTATTAATTTTAAATAAAGAGGATAATAAATTAAGTGAGTATATTAGCAACGTAAAAACTTCATATTTTTACACCTGTGTTTTAATAGCACATAAGCAAATAAAATACAATGGACTTAGACGAGAAATATAAAAAACTAAAAACCTTACTAGAAAAAGAAAAGTTTCCAAAACCTTATATGTTCAAGTTTATTATTTTAACAAACAAAGATAAAGAAATGGAAGTTAAGAATTGTTTTACAGATGGAAATCCAGAGATTAAAACATCTCCGTCTAAGAGCAATAAATACACAACTATTCAAATTATACAAAAAATGAATTCGGCTCAGGAAATTATTGACAAATATAAAGCCGTTTCAAAAATAAAAAATGTAATACATATATAAGTTATGAATGATGCTGCAGGTTTAAATGATTCTTCTGTTTATGATGTAGTAATGGGTATTTTGTATGCCATTACTGCTTTAGTTTTAATAGTTACTGCTTTTATTCTTATTACCAGACAATATAGACGCAATAAAATTGTGGCTATTAATCAACTTGAATTTATTACTTCAAGATATAATGTTTATGAGGAAGACACTCAGTTTTTATTTAATGTTCCTTATAAAATGAAAATTTCTCTTGAATTAATTGATGAAAATGACAAACTAATAGATACACTTGTTGATAAGGATTTTGAGGCTGGCGAGCATATTTATCATTTTAAAATTACACCTTACCCTACAGGCTTATATTTTTTAAAATTACACGCCGATAATGTAGATATGTTACGAAAAATTAAAATAAATAATAACGACAATCGTTAAATAACTGATATGATTAAATTTACTTTAAAATTATTTTTTGTTTATTGCCTAATTAACAGTACAACTTATGCTCAACTCATTGAACCTAAAGGTAGTTTTTCGGTTGATATTGGCATACCTACTGCTGAGCGAAATATTGCATTTAATAAAGTTTTAGAAGGGCTATTCAATGGTGGTATTGGTTATCAGTATAATATTTACAAAGGTTTAAGTGTTGGTGGTGGGGCTAAATATTCTTTTTTTGTAAATGACCGATTTGCTTTAAATAAAACTGTTGGAAAAGGTGGTTTACACATTCCTGCTGTTTATGCTAAAATTGGATACGAAAAGTTTACAACTGATAGATTTTCTTTTAATTTTGGTGTTAGACTTGGATACGCCAATATGATTTCAATCAATGACTCTACTAAAGTAAATTTAGGAAAACCTTATGAAAAAACTACTTTTTTTGTTGAGCCTCAGTTAGAATTGCTACTTACCACCGAAAGTAACGAACCAAGTGGTTTTAGTTTAGTTTTAGGATACAACTTTTACTTTGCTGAATATAACACCGAATTTTTAGCAAGGGAACAATTTATTGGTTTTTCACCAGAATGGAGTAATGGCATCACTCGTTTTTTTAGTTTAGGGTTTGGATACAGATATTATTTTGACTTGTATTAGTTTACCAAACCTACTTTTAATATTACGGGTTGTATTACAGTTTTACCCCCACCACGCAAACATCATCAATTTGGTCTAAATTACCTTTCCAATTTTTAAATTCATTTTCTAAAAATTCTTTTTGTTGAAGCATTGGTAAACCATTAATTAGATTTAAAGAATTTAAAAATCTTTTAAAGCCATATTTTTTAATTTTGTCTCCTCCAAATTGATCTGTAAACCCATCTGTAAATAAATAAAAAGATTCAACGTTGCTTAAATTAAATGTATGTAGCTCGTATATTTTTTCAGTTTCGTAATATCCGCCAACAGGAAATCTTGAACCTTTTATTGCTTCTAATTTATCTTTATTTTTGAATTTAATAACCATTGGCCTTTGTGCGGATGAAAACATAATTTCATTATTTTCATCATTAATAATAACTATACTCATATCCATTCCGTCTTGCATCCCTTCAAAACTTGTTTGTCGTAAAATTCTTCTAACAGAAATATCCATTTGTGCAAGTATTTCATTTGGTTTACGTAGTTTTTTTACAGTTCCAGATTCACGCAATAGTACTCTACTAAGCATTGTCATAAAAGCACCCGGCACACTATGTCCTGTACAATCAATGCAGGCTATCATTCTGTAGTTTTCATATTGTCTTACCCAATAAAAATCTCCTCCTACTACATCTCTTTGTTTTAAAAATATAAATTTTTCATCAAATATTTCATCAATATAATCTTGAGAGGGTAAAATAGAACTTTGAAGTTTTTTAGCGTAATTTATACTTGAACTTATTTCTTGATGTAGTAACGATAACTCATTACTTTTTTCTGATATTTCATTAAATAGTATATTTTGATGTATTGCAATTGTTACCCCTTCAATTAACATTTGTATAAATCTTTCTTGTTCCTCTGTAAATTTTATTCCACCTTCAAAAGATATATTTAATGAACCCAACAATTTATTATTCATAAATAAAGGAAAAGAAGCAAAAGAATTGATGTTATTTCTTAGCATTTGTAAATCACTCTCAGATTTGTTTTGTTTATTTTTTATTGACTGTACAACGACTCTTTTATTTTTGAGTAAACTATTTATTGTTTCTTGAGAAAAATCTGACAATGGAAACTCTTTATTTTTTATTTTTTCAATTCCATTTTCTCTCAAGAAATAAAATTTGGCCATTTTTGTTTCAAAATCAAACAAAGTAACATTTAGCCTACCTATAAATGTATCATCTAAAGTTTCAGCTATATAATTAAATATCTTTTCACCAACGTTTTCATTTTTAATGATAGACTTCATTAAGACATTGATAGCTTCTTGTTGTTTTAATGATTTATTAACCTCTTTATGTGCTCTTTGAATTTCTTTCTTTTTAATTGTATTTTCAATATGTGCTAAACGTAATTTATCGGCTATTTTATGTCTATAAAGTGTATCACCATAAAGCATTCTAATTGATTCTAAAAAACGTAATTCATAGTTGGATACTTTTTTATTATGCTTTAATTTAAAAAAGGTAAAACCTAAAAGCCTTCCGTTTTTTATAAAAGGTATAAAGTAGTATCTACCAATAATTTCTTCATCAATGACTTTTATTTTAAAGTCTAATTTTTTATTTTGTTTAAATTGTGCTTTAGCATATTCAATAAATTTATTCCTTTGTTCTGAAGTAATATTTCTCTCTAAATCAATGCTAAATTTATTTTTTCTTTTAGAATAATAAAGAACAGCTGATTTATTTTCTAATCCTAAAAAATCAGTATCATTAAGTTTGTCAATTATTTTATTTAATATTTTTCTTATTGGCAGGTCATCAGAAGAGCAAATTCTCAAAATATTGAATAAAATGGCGTCAGCTTTTAGCTTATCATTTTGCTGTAGTAATAATTCTTTTTGTTTTTCAATTTCTATGGCTTTTTGAGATATTAATTCATTGTCTTTCTTTTTTTGAACGATACTTCTAAAAAATACAAACAATAAAAGTGAAAGTATAAAGATACCTGCAAACAATATTTTTTTTTGATTTTCAGATTTTTCAGATTTTAACTTCTGTAAATTTAATTCAGTCTCTTGCTGTTGCTTATAAGCTAAAAACTTTAAATTATCTTCAAAATTTTGATTTTGTTGTTGTAAGGTAAGTTCTTGTTTTAAGACTATATTTCTTGCCTCCTCTATGGAAACTGAGTCTTTATAGGCATTATAATCTTGTAAATATTCAAAAGCTCTCAAGTACTCTCCTTTATTTTCATAAATTTGATATAGTAGTTTATTTGCATCTGTTATTACAGAAAGATCACGTCTTATTTTTCCTAATTTTAGATATTTTTTGGCATAAAATGCCGCTTCATTCAAATTATTTGTTTTAATATGATAATGAGTGTAATTTTTATAAACTAATGTTAGGTCGTATATATCATTGTTTTCAAGTGCAATGTTTTCAGCTTTATTTAAATAATATTTTGCCGAGTCTATTTGACTAAATTCTATTTTAACTAAGGCAATTAAAGCATAATTTTCGGCTATTCCAAAATTATTAGTTTGTTTTGATGTTTCTTGAACTTGTTTTAATTGTTTTTCAGCTTTTTTAAACTCATTTTGTTTGATATAAGCATAGGCTAAACTATTTTGTGCTAAAATTTTTAAATATTTATGATTGTTTTGCTCTGAAATAAGTACGGAACTTTGAAAAAATTCAACTGTCTTAGTATATCTTTCTAGCTTAAGGTAGGTTTTACCTAAGGAATAATAAATATTTGCCTCAAGTTGCGTGTCATCTTCATTATTATTTTTTGCTAACTTAATTCTTTCAAGTGCTTTATACAAATAATCGGTGCTTGACTTATAATCACCTAGTCCATAATAACAAAGGCTCAAATAAAAAAGTAAGTATTTTTCATCTTCATTTTTGTTGATTTGTTTTTTTATTTTTAGAGATTCTTCTAATCTATATATGGCATTTTTGTAGTGGTAATTTAGATAACTTACATAGCCTAACCCACTTAAAACATTTGATTTATACAATAAAACTTCTGCTTTTTTATTCTTATCTAAATTATTTAGCAATACCTGATTTGCTATTTGTAAGCCCTGATTATAATATATGTCTGCTGAATCTGAATAAATTTCTACATACTCATCACCTATTTGATTTAGGATGTTAATTTTTTCAACTTCATCCTCTATTGTTTCTAAACTATTAAATAATGAATCTAATTTTGATGATGCTAATCCGCTATAACTTAATAGCAGAAATAGACAGATAATATTTTTTTTTACAAGTTCCAGACTATAGATTTTTCACACCAATTATTTCAAATTTAATATCGTCAAATAGCATTTTGAACTCCTCTCCTGCATCTTTCATATCCTCATCTTCAAATTCAAAACACCATTTAACTTTTAAATCAGTTTTATTATTAATTGTTCTTAATTTCCTTATCAAATCTCTTATAATCAACGTGGAACTTGTATTAAAGTATTCCAATCTAAATTCTAGGATCGTTTCCTTTGCAGGATTAGCTAAATATTTCTGTAATTCTGTGTGTAGCGGAGCAAAAAAATCTTGAGTGTCTTCAGGTATTGATATTCCTGTTATGGAAATAAACCCTTCCTCAGGATTGAATTTAATCCCCGGCGTTTTAATTGTTGGTGCTATTTGTAATGCCATCATTATTTTGTTGTGTAGAGCAAATATAAAACTAATAATTTAATCTTTTAATTAACTACGTTTTTTTTCGACAAAAGTTATATTTTACTGACATAAGTTTTGAATACTTACATTTTGCCCATGCTGTTTTGCTGTTTGAAATTTGTCACAGGCTTTATGTAAATTACCCTGAGACACATAACAAGATCCAATTAAAACATACGCTTCAGAAAATTCTGGATTAATATCTAGCGCTTTATTAAAGTTATAGATAGCCTTGTTAATTTCTCCTTTCTTAAATCTTACTTTACCTGCTAGTAGATAGGCATCAGCATTTTGAGGGTTTAGTTTTAACACTTTATTTAAAACCGGTATAATATCACTAAATTGACCACTATTCCAAAAGGTTTGAGCTTTTAAAAGATGTGCTTTTTCTAAGTAGGGGTTTAATTTTACAGCAACGTCTAAATCTTGAACAGCCTCTTTGTACATTCCTAATTGTTGATAACCTACGGCTCTTGCGTATAGTAGTTCAAAATTATTTGGATCGTCAATTAATTGTTTAGTAATTTTACGGATTGAATTTTCAGCTCTTTCTCTATTTTTTTTTTTGATCGATTCTATTGTAATTAAATCCATCTCTTCAATTAAGTGATGCGCTTCACCATATTTGTCTATTACCCACAGGACATATCTTATATCTACCGCTATATTTCTACATCTTGACTCATCAAACATAAAATCACTCATTGTGCTTTCCCAACTACGGTCAAAATTAATTCCCATTAAATAACCGTCAGCACTTATTACAGGCGACCCTGAATTACCTCCAGTTGTATGATTAGATGCCGTAAAACATACCCACAACTCACCATCTTGCATGTAAGGTCCAAAATCTTTTCTTTTATATAACTCTATAAACCTGTCTGTCAATTGAAAGTCTGGATTTGAAGGGTCGTATTTTTGCATTATACCGTCAATGGTTGTATAATGTGTGTACATCATTCCATCATAAGGTGCTGAACCGTCAATTTTTCCGTAGGTTATTCTCATTGTTGAGTTAGCATCTGGCCAAAGATTTTTATCAGGAAACATAACCATTATTCCTTCTAAATAAGTTTTCATCAACTCTTTTTCTTGGGTTCTATAATTTCCGTAAGGCGTTCTAACGTGTTTAAAATAGGCTTTCATCAGTGAGTTTGAATAAATAAGTGCTACATCTTTTTGTAGTTTTTTAGCCGATTTTTTCGAAAAATTATCTAGTAATTTACTGAGTTTTTGTTCGTTTAAAATGATAGATTTCTTAAAAATTTTCTCTCCTGTTTTACGCCAAGTTGTGTTTAAATTTTCAGGTAAAAGTTCACTATCTACATAAGATATATAGAGAGGTGTTAAAGCATTAAATATCTCTTTATCAATATCCTTATTATAATTTTTAAAAAAACTTTTTGTTTTGCTTTTTAACTTTTCAAGTTCAGCTTTTAGCTTTCCTTCTTTTTCAAATTTTTCATAATTAATGGCTATAGCATTAAAGGCGTCTGCAAATCTAATAAACTCAGGACCTACGTAAAAGTATTCTATAAACATTGAACGTGCAAATTCATATTTTTCATTTTCGTTTTGTAAGTTAGCTAGTTCTTTTATTATAGGAAAATACTTTTGTTTCCATTCTGTTTTTTCGGCTGCTTTAGCCATATAAATTTCCTCCCATTGGGCTTTTTTATCAATGGCATGTAATTCTTTTAAACCTTTAATTTGACCTATCCATTTTTTCCAAGCATTAGCTATTCTTGCTTGTTTAGAGGCGTATTGTATTCTTATTAAATCATCATTATTCATTTTTGGTTTTAGAATGTCTAATGTTTTTTGTCTCATTGCTATTCTTGCAGGTCGTTCTTTATTAATGATAAACTCAAGTTTTCTGTTACTATAATGTTGGTCTGTTGAGCCCGGAAAACCATAAACCATTGTAAAATCACCCTGTTTTTTTGGTAATAAACTTATTGGTAAAGTATAATCAGGTTGGTAAGGCACATTAGTTGTACTATACTCTGCCGATTTATTATTAGCATCTGCATAAATTCTAAAAACAGAAAAATCTCCTGTATGGCGTGGCCAAACCCAATTGTCTGTATCTCCACCATACTTACCAATGGCTGAGGGTGGAGTTCCTACTAATCTTATATCATTAAAATCTTCTGTAACCAGCATAAAATATTGATTCCCTAGATTAAATGGTTTTATTTTAGCTTTGTAATTGCTACCTTTAATACCTTCTTTTTCTATATGCTTTATATTTTCTCTAATTATAGCTTTTTTTTCTTTTTCTGACAAGTCATCAGTAACACCTTCTAGTACCTTTTCTGTTACATCATCAATTCTTTTAACGAATGTTACATGCAACCAAGGACAAGGTAATTCCTCTGAAAAGTTTTTTGCCCAAAAACCATTTTTTAAATAATCGTGCTCTAGTGATGAATGCTTTTGAATAGCATCAAATCCACAATGATGATTGGTTAAAATCAATCCTTTATTTGATACAATTTCGGCAGTACAACCTCCATTAAACTGAATAACAGCATCTTTTAAAGACGAATGATTTGTTGAATATATTTGTTCTGCTGAGAGTTTTAATCCATAGGTTTTCATGTTTGAATAAAACATATCAATTAAGGAAGGTACCCACATTCCTTCAGTGGCATTAAGTTTTAATCCAAAAACTGTAATCAGTAGAAATAAAAATATGTTTTTCATCTTTTTAAAAATTTTAATGGTAAGCAAATTTAATGTATTTTTAATTAAATCCCTTTATTTAATTACATTTTGTAATGTTAGAGCCTTATTTTTTGTTTCTTCCCATTCTTTATTAGGGTTTGAGTCAGCTGTAATTCCTCCACCTAAATATAAAAATGCAGAATTTTGGTTTATTTTCATACATCTTAAATTAACCATAAGTATTTTATACTTTGATGAAATCATCCCTAAAAAACCAGTATAAAACTCTCTTTGATGTGATTCTATTTTGCTGATTAACTTTTGCACTTTTTGAGTGGGCACACCACAAGTGGCTGGTGTTGGATGAAGAGCTTGTACTATATCTGTCCAAGGTGATTTAATTACGGCTATAAATGATGTTTTTAAATGATATACCCTACCCGCTTTTATAGTTTGTGTTGGTGTTTGAATTAAATTAGTAACAAAAGGTTTTAGTTGTTTTGAAATATAATCAGTAACAATTTGTTGTTCCTCTATTTCTTTTTTTGTCCATTTTTGAGTATTAGATGTTTTTGTACCTGCTAGAGCAACTGTTGAAATTTCATTTTTATTAAACTCCGCAAGAACTTCTGGAGTAGCTCCTAACCAAGTCCCAACATTTTCTATACTCACTAAATAATTAAATGTATTAAAATAAATTTTATTTAGTCTCTTAAAAATTTCTATCGGTGATTGATTTAGTGTCTGTTTTTGCACCCTTGATAACACAACTTTTGTAAGCTCGTTATTTTTTAATAGATTAATCAAGTGAGTACAGTTTTGCAAATAATTATTTTTGGTTATTTCTTGAGGTATTATTTTTGAATTGTAAAGTTTAAATTCACTTAAATTGCTATTTGTAAGTTGTTGTATGATATAATTTTCAGTTGAATCAAAGCTATGAAGCACAAAACCCTCTTTATCTAATAACTCTGCATAATTGACATAAGTTTTAGCAACACCCTTTTTTATAAAAACTGTTTTTTGATGAGGAAATCTATATGCGACAAATGCTTTAATAGTTATATATTGTTTTTATGTTTAACTAATACCGTTAACCTGCCAACGCAAACCAACTCATTGCTTTCATTTACAATTTTTGCCTCCCACAAATGTGTTGTTTTTCCTTCGTGGATTAGCTTGGCTGTACAATAGACATATCCTGTTTTAACCGATTTTAAATGATTTGCATTGACCTCTATCCCTACAATATTAGTTTTTGACAAATCTATACAAAGGGCTGAACCTGCTGAACCTAAACTCTCTATAAAAGCGACAGAAGCCCCACCGTGCAACAGTCCCATAGGCTGATGAGTTCTGTGGTCAACAGGCATTTTTCCTTTAATATAATCTTTACCTATTTCGGTATATTCTATACCCAAATGCTCCATTAATGTATTTTTATTAAGGGCGTTAAATTGTTGTAATGTTACGTTAGTATTTATCATTATTTTGGTGCTATTTTATATAAAAAGATGCCAACAATTGAAAAAATAATATTAGGTAGCCAAACAGCCATCAATGGCGAAAACCCAACATTTAAAGCAGCTACGGAAGTCATTTTCATTGAAAACACGTAAATTAAACAGATAGATAAACCAATAGCTATATTTGCACCCAACCCTCCTCTTGATTTGCGACTTGATACCGATACTCCAATTAATGTTAAAATATAAATTGCAAAAGGGGCAGCAAATCTATTGTATTTAATTAAAAGATACTGAGGAACATTACTTGAATTTTTTTGTTTTTCTTTTTCTATAAATTCATTTAACTCTTTAAAATTCATTGCCTCTATTACATTACTTCTATATATCACCTCTGTGATTTTAAAGTTTAAATTGGTGTCAATTTCAGTACCTTCATAATACTTGTCATTTAATCCACCAAATATCCTTACATTGTAAAATTTAAGATGCCATTTATCACTTAAACTATCTCCTATTGCTCTTTTAGCTTTTAATAAAGACTGTAAAGTATCTCCCCCCCATGTTTCAACATTCAAATCATTTACCTCATGCGTAAATACATTATAGCTTGAATATTTTACCATTTGATTAGGATTAACTCTTATTACTCCCCTAGTTGAAAAATGGGTTCTATAATAGTTTTCTTCAAATTCTAGCCTAGCTTTATTAGAACTTGGAAGGACAAAATTGTACATTACAATAGTAAGTAAAACCAAAAGAGTTGCCGATAAAAAATAAGGTCTTAAAAAACGATTAAAGCTTACACCCGAACTTAAAATAGGAATAATTTCTGAATTTTGAGCCATTTTAGAGGTAAACCAAATGACAGAAATAAAATTTATCATATATACAAATTGAAATCCGTAGTAAATGATAAAATTAGAATAATAAATTGTAAAAATTTCGTACCAACTAGCATCTCTATCTAAAAACTCAGTTAATTTTTCGGCAATATCAAACACCATACTAATTGACATCAACAATATAAAAATAAAAAAGAATGTTCCTAAGAACTTCTTCATAATGTATTTGTCAATTTTGGTAATAAACATAGGTGCAAAAATAACTTAATTATTAGACAATCCAACAATTGACCTGCTAATTGCTTTTAACTTAAGTAAACACTCATTGTACTCTTGTTCTGCTATAGATTTTATGGTAATAGCACCACCAACTGATACACTTACAGTTTTATTGTTTGAATTATACAAAACACTTCTTATCACTACATTAAAGTCGTGATTTTTATTTGGAGATATAAAGCCTACTGTGCCTGAGTAAATTCCCCTTTTAAAATTTTCAACCTCATCAATAATTTGGCAAGCACTTATTTTAGGTGCTCCAGTCATTGAGCCCATAGGAAATAAATCAGCCAATACTTCATTTAAACTAACCGTTGTGTTTAAAGTTGCTTTAACCGTTGATATAAGTTGATGCACTGTATCAAACGTGTATAATTTACACAACTCAGTGGTTTCTACACTTTTTATATGTGGTAACCTTGATAAATCATTTCTCACTAAATCAACTATCATTATGTTTTCTGAAATTTCTTTAGTATTTTTTTTTAACTGTTGTTTTATATTTTGGTCTTCAATCTCATTTTTTCCCCTTCTTGCTGTTCCTTTTATTGGCTGACTTATAATAATGTTATTCTCTTTTTTATAAAACCTTTCAGGTGAGGCTGATAATATATGAATGTGCTTATATTTAAAGAATAATGAAAAGGGAGCTTTTGTATTTTTTTTAAGATTTTTATAAGTCTCAATACTATTAATGGTAGTATTTAATTCTTTAAATTGAATACAATAATTGGCTTCATAAATATCTCCGTTCTGAATTTTAGATTTAATAGCATCTACACAATTGACATAGTCTTTTTTAGAAATGTTAGCTTGTAAGCTTACTGCTTTATTTTTTGATGACACTGATGTAATGTATGTGTATTGTTTGTTTTTAAAATCTGAAAAAGACTTATTTGTACCATAATACAAAAAGTTTTTACCTTTTTTTATGACAACGTGGTAGCATGTAAAAAAAACTGATTCAGGAAATTGATGTATGTCTATATTTTTACTCTTTACTTTTGAAAGTGTTTTATTTTTAGCATCATATCCTATAAATCCAAAAATAAAATCCTTATGTTTGTCTTCAAATGTTTTTAATTTGTTTTGTGTGTACTCTTCTTGAATCAATTCATCCTCTACCTCCCAACCAAAAATGAAATCACCTTTATTGTCGTCTATAAGTGAAAAAGACTCAATTTTATTGGTTTGAATAAATTCAATAGCGTTAAATATATTTGATATTTTAAAGTAGTTTTTCAAAAATTATAATAAGTCTTATAATACAATGTTATACAAGTAAACATTTTAAAGACAGGATTATAAATTAATATCCGTCTTTTTAGTATATCTTAAACACGCAAAAATAAACATTTTAGTGGGAGCATAGTAATTAAATAAATTTTAAAATTGATTTTATCAAATGGCATCTACATCCTTTTGCATATTGAACCTGATATTGATATATATATAGGCACTTGTTATTAACAGATGTCACAAATTTTATAAATGACAAGATTAAGATGAGGTTTAACGGTTTAATATTTATACCATTTACCAATTGAAATTACCGTAATAAAACGCCCTTTTTTTCCTGACTTCGCACATTTTTTAAGTTAATGCGCTGATATACAATATATTGATTTTTATCAAGGCACTATACGTTTAAAACAAACTGAAAAACTATTTTCATCTTGAATGTCAGATAGTTAACTTTTTATAGTCGTGGAGGATCTACCTGATGTTAGACAGGTGTGCGAAGTCAGGAGAAGCATATAAAATAGTTGTAGAGGAAAAATATAGATTTTACTCTTATGGTGATGCTATGCTAATTATTTAGGTAATTTTAACTCCAATAATGCATACATCATCTACTTGTTCAAAATCTGCTTTCCAATTTTCAAATTCATCAGATAGTAACTGCTTTTGTTTTCCCATAGGTAGTTGACTGATTTTTAACAGCAACTTTTTAAAGTTTTTTATGTTATATTTTTTTCCTTTGGTGCCTCCAAATTGATCGGCATACCCATCTGAAAAAACATAAATAGCATCACCCTTTTTTAATTTAATTTTATGTGTTTTAAAAGGTTTCAAATCCTCACCAACATAAGCTCCTATAGGGTGTGAATCTCCTTTTATCTCATTCAAATACAACTTATTTTCCTCATCATACACGGGGTTTCTTTTAGAGTCTTGTATCTCAGGCAACTTTTCGTTTCTAATAATAAATACAGGGTTTTTGGCTCCGGAAAAATACAGTTCTAACTTATCTATGTTTAATGCGCAAAGTGCTATATCCATACCGTCACGTACGGTTGATTTTTGAAAATCTTGTCTCAAAGTCCTACACACGCCTTGATTTAAAAACTCTAACGCCTCTCCTGTAGAATTAATATGCTTTTCGTAAACACTCTGCCTTAAATAACTATTTCCGACAATACTCATAAAGGCACCCGGCACACCATGTCCTGTACAATCAACTGCTGCAAACAAAACTATTTTATCTCTGGTTGTAGTTACAGTTGTTTCTTCCACAAAATAAAAATCTCCACTTACTACATCCTTTGGTTGATAAAAAATAAATGAAGATGGTAACAATCTATTGACTTGAGAAATATCTGGAAGGATAGCACTTTGTATTCTTTCTGCATACCTAATACTGCTTAAAATTTCATTGTTTTGAGTTAGTAATACCTCTTTCTGTTCGTTTATTTCTTTAGTTCTTTCTTTTACTTGTTTTTCTAACTCAGTATTCATGGTGTCCATCAATATGTTTTTCTCTTTTAAGGTTTTTAATGCTTTTGCTTGAATTTCTTCCTTTGCTTTTTGTAGGTCTCTATATTTGTTAGCCATAGAAACGCTAAGAATTACCACTTCTAATCCTGAACTTAATTTTAACGCAATTTGAGAGACTATTGGATCAAATACAATATTGAAATTACCCAAAATAAAAATAACAGCTCCTATAATTAATGTTGAAAATGCTACAGTAAAGAAATTACAAATCGTAATATTTTTAGTTTTAAGATAAAAAATAGTGTACAAAATTAAAAGGATACTTATTAAACTTACAGCGTTTATGATAGGGTACATTATTGTATAAACAAATCCTGTTGATAAAGATAAAAGACCTAAGCCAATCATAATGAATTGAAGTAAGTTATAAATTTTAAATAGTCTTAATGAACGTTCTTTTAAATTTAGAAAAACTTTAGCATAGAGTAATACTAAAAAAACTGCTAAAGAAGCGGATAACAAAACAATATGATTGGCTAAATAATGATTATTCTTAAAAAAAAACTGAAAACTATAGCCATCTAAAGAGAATTGCAGCAAAAAGACGCCTGCAACATAGGCAATATAAAACAAGAATGTTTTATCTTTCAAAAAGAGATAAAAGAAAAAATATATGACAATAATTAGCAATAGAATACCATAGTACAATCCATTGAAAAAGTTTTCATTGGCATCTATTTTATAAAAATCATTTTTTTCGAATATAAGAAGAGGTAATGTTAAAACCTCACCATCACTTTTTAATTTTATAAAATAGTTTTTTACCTGTCCCTTTTTGAGATGTATTGGAAAAACAATCTTTCTGTTTTTTATGACTTTTTGATTAAACCCAATATCATCTCCATTCTTGTAATAATTTGTTACACTTCCATTTTCAATTTCATATAATTCAGTTAAATTGGTAATTGGACGAGCTGTTTGAATAATAAAGTCATTAAAGTCTGTCTGATTTTTTAAAGAAAACTTCAACCAATATGTTGATGTTGTAAAATCCAAATTACTTACTTCATGTTTTAAAAACACAAAGTTTTCTTTGTTTCCATTAATAAAATCTACTATATTTGAAGCACCGTCTTTATCTTCACAAACCTGTGCTTTATTAGCTAAAGACCTCCCTAAATTATCATTGGTCAATACTATTAGCGGTGTGTTTGCTTTTAAAGCAATAAAAAAAAATAGAGAGAAAATGAGTAATTTTATTTTCATACGCAATAAATATACAAAGAAAATAATTACAACACCTTTAATTTAAAACATTCTATTTAATTAATTACTCATCTTTTACAAAAGAAATGGCCTTTTCGACCATATTTTTTGAGCCTACGAAAAATGGAACACGTTGGTGTAATTCTGTAGGAATAACTTCTAACACCCTTTGTTTACCCGTAGAGGCTAACCCTCCTGCTTGTTCGGCTATAAACCCCATTGGATTACACTCATATAACAGCCTTAACTTTCCATTTGGCGAACTTGAAGTTGCAGGGTAAATATAGATACCACCCTTGATTAGGTTTCTATGAAAATCAGCAACTAAGGAACCTATATACCTTCCCGTTAACGGTCTGTTTGTTTTTGGGTCTATGGTTTGAGCATATTTAACATATTCTTGAATACCTTTAGATGATTTATAGAAATTACCTTCATTCAATGAATAAATTTTTCCATCTTCAGTTGTTTTCATGTTTGGGTGAGACAATACAAAAACGCCTATTCCTGGATCATAGGTAAAGCCATTTACACCACTCCCCGTAGTATAAACCAACATTGTTGAAGAACCGTAAATAACGTATCCAGCCGCTAACTGTTCTGTTCCTTTTTGTAAAAAATCGGCTTTGGTTACTGGTGTTCCTACAGGTGACAATCTTCTATAAATACTAAAAATTGTTCCTACCGAAACATTTACATCTATGTTAGAAGAACCATCTAAAGGATCCATTGCTACAACATATTTACCATTATCATTCAACACTATAAATTCATCATTTTCTTCAGACGCTATCCCACAAACAACCTCCCTGTACTTTAGCGCTTTAATAAATTGTTCATTTGCATACACATCTAATTTTTGTTGCTGTTCCCCCTGAATATTCTCACTACCTGCAGTGCCTAAAATATCAGTTAACAAACCAGCTTTATTTATTTGTTGACTAACTACTTTTGATGCTAACCTTATTCCACTTAAAATTCTAGAAAATTCTCCACTCGACCCGGGAAAATCTTGTTGTTTTTCAATAATAAACTCTCCTAAAGTAGTTACATTTTCCATAAAGCAATTATTAAAATATTCTTTTTTGCAAATATAAGTAATTAAAAAACTTTTATAATTTATCTAAACATCTTTCTCTCATAAAATACTAAAATTGACCCGTTTTATTGATTTTTCAATAGATATTTTTTGGTTGATTGATAAAAAATGTTTATATTTTTAGTTATATTTGTAATAGTTTTATTTAAAAACCCCTGAAAATTATGAAAAAGCATATCATTTTACTGACCTTACTTTATCTTTTACCTTTTATGCTTGAGGCACAAGTCGATTTAGCATTAAACCCCAATGCCGTTTCTTTGGTGTCACCAAATGACGATTGTATGTTAACATCAAATGAACAAATCACAATAGTTATTGTTAATCAGACTGGAACAACTTTATCTTTCAATGTTCCATTTGACATTAATTACTCGCTAAATGGAGGCACTTTGATTACAGAAACAGGACAAATAAATGCTGGTACCCCCAATAATGCGACATATATTTTTACTTTTAGTATGCCTGATGATTTTAGTGCTTGTCAAATACATACCTTAGATTTTACATTAACTTTAACTGGTGGCGTAACCGATACTGATTTGTCTAATAATACTGCAACAAGAACAATCATCTCAGATTGTGCCCCAACTTTAGGAAGTATTACTGGGCCTGGGTCTGTTTGTCAAAATAATAATAGTGGTAACCTAACACTTTCTGGCTATAACGGTACAATCCAAAATTGGGAGTTTTCAACTGATATGGGGACTACTTGGACAGGAACAGGAAATAATACTGACACCGAACCATATACAAATATATCTCAAGAAACATGGTATAGGGTTATTTTAGGAAGCCTTTATGGTTTATGTCCTAATGATACTACTCCCTACGAAATAACAACAGTAGATTTACCGTCTGATGGTGGAAATTTAATTGATAATCAAAATGTATGTGACAATGGAAATAACGGAATGCTTGTAGATACAGGTTATGTTGGAACTGTTATCGATTGGCAATACTCAACTGATGGTGGTATAACATGGAATAATATCGGCTATACAGATGATACATTATTATTTTCTAATGTTCTCACTACCACTCAGTATCAGGTTGAAGTACAAAATGGCTCATGCCCATCTGACTTTTCATCTATTGCTGAACTAACTGTAATTGCAGGCTCGGATGCCGGAAACATTATTGGAGAAGACACTGTCTGCAATGCCATGGCAGACTCTCTACTTTCTATAAGTGCTTATTACGGAAACATACAAGAATGGATTTACTCATCTGACAGTGGTGCAACTTGGGTTAGTACTGGACAGTCTTCCTTGTCTTTTTCTTACCAACAATTGCTAGGATATACTATATTTGGCGTGATAGTTCAAGAGCTAAACTGCCCTACTGACACAGCGTTTCACCCAATCGTAGTCCTACCTACAAATGTTAGTGGTGGCCCTAATTTAACTATTACTGAAGGAGATACGGTGCAACTTTTTGGTACAGGAGGGGTTTCGTATTATTGGACACCATCAAATTATATTACTGATGTAAACGCACAAGAGCCTATGGTTTGGCCGCCAACAGACATGACCTATTCTGTTGAAGTTACCGACCAATACAACTGCAAAGACACTGCTTTTGTGTTAATTACAGTTGAGCCTGATTTAACTAAAATAGTTGTTCCTAGTTTAATGACCCCAAACGGAGATGGCATTAATGATATATGGAACATAGAAAATATTACCGCTTATGATGAAGCAAAAGTATATGTTTTTGATGCTTACGGTCAAGTCATATTTTACAGTTCACCCTATAATAACGACTGGGATGCCACCTTCAACAATAAACCTTTGCCTGATGGTACATATTTTTACCTTATTGAACTCAGTCCAGACTTTAAACCCATAAAAGGTTCATTAACAATTTTAACAAATAAATAATGAAAATACTCCATATATCCATATTGACAATAATGATTTGTCTAATTAGCACAAGTCAGGCTCAACAATCTCCATTGTACAACCAATCTTACATCAATCCTTATGTTTACAATCCTTCGTATATTGGTTTTTCACCAAATGCAACTGTAACATTAATTAGAAACCAAAAATGGACAGATTATAATAATGGCTTTATTACAAACTATGCAACATTTGGTGCTTTATTAAAAGATAAAAAATCTGGAATTGGGATAGATTTATACAGTGATTATGTGGGTGTTACTAGTAAATTAAAAGCTCATTTAGCATATTCTTATAGGATAAAACTAACCGAAACTATGAATTTGAGAGCGGGGGTTAGTGCTGGTGTAATTGATAACAGAATTAATTTTAGTGAAGCTGTCGTTTCTGACAATAATGACCCTTTATTAAATCAAAGCCCCGTTAATAGAAAAACTAATTTTGATTTGAATGTAGGTATTAACTATACTTGGTCTAATTTTCAATTTGGAATTGCTGTACCCCAAGTAGTCGGTCATCAATTATTTTACGATTCTCTTAAAACATTAGCTTACACTTTGGAAAGACAATTTGTTGTAAATACATCTTACAAGTATTTCATTAATCAGGATAAAGGAATGTCTATAACACCTCATCTTTTAGCAATATATTCTCCTAACTTACCATTAAATTACAATGGCTCTTTTATTTTTGAATGGGAAAAGTACGGTTGGATTGCAGCTACTTATAAAAGTAATTACGCTGTTGGTGTTAACCTTGGAATTAATTTGGTTAAGAATCTTAAAATAGGACTAGCTTATGATATTCAAATTAATGAGGTTGCCTCTTACAATTCAATACCAAATTTTGAGATGCTATTACATTACACTATACCTCAGTTTACCAAACACGACACTATTGTACAAAGAGATACTATTATTAAAACAATTGAAGTAGAAAAAGTTGTAGAAAAACCCACCATTAATATGGACAGTATTATGGCGCTAAATGCTAGGATAAAAGAATTAGAAGACTCTCTTAAAAATAGACCTAAAACTCAAGTGCAAACTGAAACCAATGTTAAAGATGGTGTTAATGTTAAAACAAATGCTGATGACCATTTTATAGAAATACTTGATAAATCAGATTCTCCTAACGGTTACTATGTAGTAGTTGGAGCTTTTGGTGATAAAAAAAGAGCTGATAAACTTTTAAATTTTTCTAAAAAGGAATTTCCAAACGCAAGATTAATTTATAATGAAAGAAATAATTTAACCTATGTCATATTATTTTATTCAACAAACCTTAATGACGCTAAAAAGGCCTACCGTAAATCAAGAAAATTAGAAGGAGGACGCTTTTATAAAGCTTGGGTGTTAGATTATCACAGAAAAAGATAATTCTTAATATTAGTTGAAAAACATTTAACATCAATGATAGTTATAGCTAGATGGGTGTTTTCATTTTATGAAACTTCTATAAATTCATTTATTTTAAAAGCACTAGCTTATCCTTTTATTTTGTTGATTTAAGAGATATGTTTTTTTAGTTTTTTTTAAGTAAACTATACTGACATCATTCCTCTTCAACCTTACTATTGCTAATTATTGTATTTGAATTTTGAGGCGAATATTTTGGGATAAAAGTATAATTGATATAAAC
>DQTE01000107.1 GCA_015662905.1 Crocinitomix sp.
AAACATAATATTCAAGCCAAATGAAGGTCCAATATTTCAAAACAGTAATACCAAGAGAGTAACTAACTGGTTTCAAGAAATCAAACCACAGCTCAGTTTTGACAAAATAATAAACTTCAACCTACATATACCCAATCATCCGTTAACTAGACCTATTGAACTTTAAGAAACTTCAAACTCCATCAAAACCACAAAAGATAAAGCCCCAGGACTAAGTGGAATAATGATAAAGCAAATTAAATATCCACTTGCAAATTGTCTGAAACTAATAAATAACATTCACAACAGCATATTATCCTCAAGATATTTTCCCACAATTTTCAATAAAGGAAAACTAATATTCATTCATAAGACCAACCCAGTTAATTATAGACCAATATGTCTAATTGAACACCTAAGAATTTTTTTTGAAAGAATAATTGCAAATAGACTGAACTATTATCTAGAGTTTCACAACTCGTATTCCGAGAAACAATTTGGTTTTAGACAAAATAGAAGCCCACAACACTTCATAACCATATTATATGATGCTATACTAGAAAGTCACAAGCAGGGCAAAGTAAGTCTCATAGCAACAAGAGACATTGAAAAAGCCTTTGATAAAGTATGGCATGAGAGTTTAGTCTTCAAAGTAAATAACCTCCCAGATAGTAATATAAACTTTACCTCCCTAATTTACCAATATATCAAAAGTAGAATAATAAATCCATTTTTCTATAATGCAATTGGACCGAGCTTTGTCCTAGAGGCTGGAGTTCCTGAAGGATCTTGTCTTGGTCCGGTCCTATTCACCATTTTTGTTAATGACTACCCCAACCCTGTTTTTAATAATTCCTTAACATTGCAATTTGCTGATGATATAGTGCACCTTGTTATATCTAATTGTAAAGGTAAACACAAAATAAAAGAAGTAAAAAATAAATTAGAGACAGAGGCAAATCAAACTGAAACATATGAACAAAATTGGAAAATAGCCACAAATCACAATAAAAGTCAAATAAAACCACTTGGATGTAAAATTCAATCACTTAACAAATACGAAGGGATTGTTATCAATAACCAAACCATTAAACTAAACTCTAGTATCAAAATTCTCGGGTACAATTTCTTTAGCTAATAAAGCAGGATATAACTTAACCAAGCTCTATAGATTCAGAAATATGCCATTAAAAATGAAAAAACACCTGTACCTATCACTAATTAGACCATTGATGGAATATCCAATCTACCCCCTCACGGGTTGCACTAAATTACACAATAACAAAATGTAAAAAGTACAAAATAGGGCCACTAGATTTATATTAAACACTAAACTCAAAGACAAAATAAGCAGTAAATCACTTCATGAAAAACGTAAAGTAAACCCAGTTAATGTTAGACTAAATAAGCTAACGAAGATGATGTTGTACAAAATGATAGATTTTTACACTTCCACAAATAATCCCGTTGAGCCTCTATACAAATTGTCAGACTATGTTATTGAAACTCAACCACATAGAACAAAAAAGCAAACCATAGACCGCAGAGTGCAAAAACACATTTTCTCTCATACCAAAGCCAGGAAAAGTATTCTGTATAGCCTCCCACAAATAGACATTTGGATTGATCCAGATCCAATATATACTTAGTGCAGTTAATATTTACCGCTTCATTGCCTGACAAATGCAATTAAAAAAAAATTAGCTTTCTACTAAAAATACAAAATATTTACATCCAGAACCATCCAAAAACATAGTAAACAAACTCAATAAGCACAAGTATTTGTTGGTGATTCTCTTGTGCCCCCGGGGACTAGTTGCGCTTCTCCTCCTTGCCGTTCGTTGAGCCATGCCTCCTCTTTGCCACCCTTAAAAATCAATTGTCTATCAAAAATAATAATACTAAAACAATTAAAACAAAAATATTCAAGCTGGATAGGCCATCATCTTTCATCCTCCAAAAATCTTCAACTTATATCCCTCTTCAACATTTTCTATACCTTGTCCCAACCTCGCCCTAAGTCTTTTTTAGGACACAATCCTGATCCTGAAATTTTAAGATACTAAATCGTATGAATAAAAAACATATCATTAAAATATTAAGAGATAGAGGAATCAAAATATATGAATTAAATTATGCTACAATTTCAATTATCTGTGTTACCAGGGGACCCAACTCTTATGCAATGAAAGCAAAAGTTGGAAATTTGTTTTGCCTATTTTACTTTAATGATAATATTTCTTATGAATTTATTGTATTATATACCAGTACCGGTACATTTATCAAGTGATATAGAATTAAACATTAAAATAA
Source organism: Crocinitomix sp. (assembly GCA_015662905.1). Taxonomy (GTDB): domain Bacteria; phylum Bacteroidota; class Bacteroidia; order Flavobacteriales_D; family Crocinitomicaceae; genus Putridiphycobacter. Next base: position 2,293 of record DQTE01000107.1, read on the forward strand.
AATCATTTTCTTTAGTACTTCGGTATTTTTTTTCATCTCCGGGCACGGCATTCGGTAACACAAAACGTTTTGGCAGCTTGAATTAAAGTTTGAACTTGGATGTAAATTTCCAATATTTTTGTGACATCTTGATGGGTAAAATGTTCAGAAAAAACAGAACAGTAAGTGAAAAACGTCTGCAAAGCTACGTTAACAGTAATTAATTTTAATTATACTTTTACAACCACTTGTTTAAAATAGTTAAGTAGCCTTAACAATTTGTTTACATACGGTAATGAGTCATTACTAATGACCGGAGATGATAAGCAGTAACAATTTGCTCGTTTTTTCTTCAAAAAAGAGGTAATTATAGTAATTTTGAAATATAAATAAGCGGTTGAAAGTTCTCGCCTTAGGTTTAAAAAAAAAAAAAAAAAAATTGTAGGCTAGCCTAATCCGATTCTAGCCTCAAATTCTGACTCGTTCATTACACGCAACAACATACGCTAAATATATGATTTTGTGTTAAAAAATAAGAGGTCGTTCAATACACGGAATCGGCTATTACTAGAGGTGGACCGGATGTCGATTTTCAATATTTGTGGATGCGGATGCGGATATTTATTTTCAATATTTGCGGATGCGGATGCGGATGCGGATATTTATTTTCAATATTTGCGGATGCGGATGCGGATGCGGATATTCTTAGCCATCAAAAGTTTTAGCCACAGATAATTGAAATTTTACCAAATTAAAAGGTGAAAAATCCAAGCCACCAGCATACCTTTCGATAACTAATGAAAATTATGATTCTGATGACAGTGATTATGGGGAAGTTTCAACTGAATACTATAGTGAACAAAATGAAATGGCTACATTACTTAGTAACACTTGGTCAAACATAATATTCAAGCCAAATGAAGGTCCAATATTTCAAAACAGTAATACCAAGAGAGTAACTAACTGGTTTCAAGAAATCAAACCACAACTCAGTTTTGACAAAATAATAAACTTCAACCTACTTATACCCAATCATC
>DQTE01000321.1 GCA_015662905.1 Crocinitomix sp.
AGACATTTAAAGTATCTGTTATTTTGTAATATTTAGCTCGTTGGTGTTATAATGTTCCTTGAATAAATAGTTAGTTTACAAGAAGGACTAAATTAAAATGACAAAGATTATACAACTTCAAGACGATATACAAGTAGAAATAGAAGTAACTCAAGAACAAGTAAATGAAATTGCAGATGGAACAGAAATTGACTCATCAATTGATAAAATACAAGATTTATTAAAAAAAATAATGCAACCAATAAGCAATACATTTAAAGAGTTAAACCAAGATGTAAATATTGAATCGACAAAAGTATCTATTGGTGTAAAAATTGGTATTGAAGGAAACTTTATTTTAGCAAAAAGTAGTGCTAGTGCAAATATACAAGTAGAAATGACTTTAAAACCAATAAAGGAATAATTATGGATAACTCAGTTCTAAAAGTTTTCAATAAAGAAAACAAATGTCTAGGTACATGCTTTGTAATTGATAACGATGATGAAGGTATTTTTGTCGCTACTTGTGGACATGTAATAAATAAATGTAAAAATAATATTTTAGTAGATGGTTTTGAAAGCGATGTTATCGAAAATTATTATGAAAAAGGTTTAGACTTAGCTATTTTATATGTTAAAGGTCTTTTTAAAGATCCTTTAACATTAGCAAAAAGTTCCACAGCTACAATTGGAAAAGTTATTGGATATTCTAATTTTTCTGGTGCTCAAAAAAGAGAAGCAATAAATAATATACCAATAAAAAATGATATATTAATTGAAAAGCCTCAACAAAATATAGAAGCTATTAAATTGTCGCCTCCTGAAGCAATATCAAATGGATATAGTGGTTCTCCTGTAATTTGTAACTATACAAAAGAAGTGATTGGTATCGTAAATATACAAGTTGGGGAAGATACAAATTATGCTATTAAATCAAAGCATATACTTGAGATATATACAATAGACTCAAAAAAACAATTTGAAAGTAAGACTGAAATTAAAGAAATTACAACTGAACTTAAATCTGAAGATTATCAATTCTTAAAAAAACAATTTGAAAATAATTTTGAGAGTGCTTTAAAGTCATTTTCAACACAATCTAAAATATGGATTGAGCCAAGTTTGCATACGAAAGAGGAGGAATCAAATTTACTTTCTGATGAAGACACTATAGTCAAACTATCAGAGTTAATAACTTCACCTAAATCAATTGTTATAAAAGCTCAACAGCAATTTGGATTAACATCTCTTGCCCACTATCTCATTAAAGAAGCATGGAATAATCAGAAACCATCTTTTTGGCTATATCTTGATGCGAATAAATTAAAGCCTCACTTAAAAGAAATCGATAAGTATGTCGAGGAAGAACTTACAGTTTTAGGATTAAAAAAAGAAGATATTGGTTGCATTATATTAGATGAGTTTTCTAGTAACACTGAAGATGCCAATAAAATTTTAAATAAAGTTAGTGAATTATTTTTAGATATCCCTATAATTGCAATGCTAACACTTATAGAAAACCCTTTGCTGAATGAGTCAATTGAGCCGCCTTCAAACAGGTCATTTAAGGTACTGCACTTATGGGCACTACATAGACAAGGGGTAAGAAAAGTTGTTTGCACATACAATGATGGGCAATACATTGAAAATGAAAATAAAGTTCTAGATAAAGTTATTTCAGATTTAGATGTATTAAATATACCAAGAACACCTTTTAATTGTCTTACGATATTAAAAATATCTGAGTATGACTTTGATGATAGTCCAGTAAATAGAACAGAAATGATAAAGAGAGTCTTATTTTTATTATTTAATGTTGATGATATTCCAAAATATAAAACGAGACCAGACTTAAAAGATACAGAGTATGTTCTTGGATATTTTTCAGAAACAATTTTAAAAGAAAATAAGTATTATTTTACAAGAAAAAGTTTTCTAGAAAAAATAAATATATTTTGTAATGAAAATGAAATAGATTTAGATGTTGATATCATTTTTGATGTTTTATATAAAAATAATATTATTGTAATGAGGGGTCAACAATTTTGTTTTAAATTCAACTATTGGGTTCTTTATTTTGCAGCTCATAGAATGCATCATAATACGGCCTTTGCCGAATATGTTTTAAAAGATATGTGGTATGTACCATATCCAGAACTAATAGAATTTTATACTGGGATAGATAGACGTCGTGATGATGCACTCATAACATTAACCAATGATATAGGGAATACTTGTGATTTAGTAGAAAAAAAATGTGGTTTACCGTCTGAATTTAACATTTACACCATTGCAAAATGGACACCATCAGATGAAACAATTGAGAATATGCATAAGGAAGTCAAAGAGGGTGTTCAGAGTTCGCAACTACCTGATACTGTTAAAGACCAATATGCTGACTCATCTTATAATAGGGCTCGTCCATTAACACAAAACTTTCATACAATATTAGAAGAATATTCATTATTACGATTAATGAAAAGTATACAAGCAGGTTCAAAGGCACTTAGAAATAGTGACTATTCTAATCCTAAAATACGACATACTCTTTTAGATGAAATTTTACGTAGCTGGGAACAAATCACCAAAGTTTTAATCGTATTATCTCCAATTTTATCAGAACAAGGGCATGCTACACTTGAAGGTGCTTCTTTTGTTCTAAATGGTGAATTTGGTAAATCAAGAGAGGAGAGATTTAATCAAATTATTCAAATTATTCCTACAAATGTAGTCGGATGGTATAAAAATGATTTATTCTCAAAAAAGATGGGCAAGCTTTTGTTTAAACATATTGATGATGAAAGCAATGACTTTGTTAAGCACATATTAAATTTATTAATAATAAGTAAACGTCCAAAAGGTTGGGAAGCTTATATAGAGAATTATATTATTTCTGAACATAAAAATTCTTTTTATCTTTTAGACGTCTATAAAACACTTAGAGCCGAATATCAATATAGTTTTGCTTCAGATAATACACTTGGTACATTGGAAAATCTTATAAAAATTACTGCGACAAAACATAAATTAGGTATGAAAAATCCAAGTAAAAAAGCAATTAAAAAAATAGAGACCAAGAATGGTTTTGATGAAGTATTACCAAAAAGAAATATTGAATAAAAAACTAACAAAAACGAGGAACGAATATTTTTCCTATGGAAAAATTATCGCTCACGACAACCGTTGTACTCACAATTAAAAGGATAAACATATGAAAGCAAAAGAGAAAAAATTTCTACATTTTTTAGAAGGTTCAGACAAGCATTTTGTTAT
>DQTE01000299.1 GCA_015662905.1 Crocinitomix sp.
TATTCAGGTAATAAAATTATTTTAGATTATGCACCACCTAAAGATTTAAAAAACTATCTTAAAGAATTTCCAAACATATACTATTGTAATGGAGATGAAAATAAATTCTTTGAAATCATTAACTCAAATCATAAAACAAAAGAAGTGTCTAAAAATCTAAAAGACGCTTTGTTAAGAGAAAAGCAAGTTCAAAAATTAAATCTATTTTTAAAAAAAGAGGTTTTTAATTGAACTTTAATATCTATTTATGAATTTACTCATTTTATATGCTAAAAACAAAGGAGAGATTTTAAATAGAAAATCGGCCTTAGGATCGTACATATTTAATCTATCTAAAATTTTAAATTCAAACTCAATAAATGTATTTGTCAATGGAATAAAATTTTCTAAACTAAATCAAGTTTATAAAAATGAACCTATTAATAAGATAGAACAATCAAATTTTAAAAAAAGTGTTAAAAATTTAATACCTCAATTTATCAAACGCTATATTAAAGAAAAAAAGAATTTGAGTTCAATAAATAAAATGACTTCTGATTTGTTAAATTCAACCCAAAAATATGATGCTATTTTAGAATTTTACACATTAGGCTCCAATGTAGGTTATGAATTATCTAAATCTTTGTCAATACCATTATATATAACTTACGATAGTCCTATTTTTGAAGAGTATAAGTTTTTTAACCATTCAAAACCTTTCAATTATAAATACTTAAAAGATATAGAAAAAAAGAGCTTACTACAAGCTGAAAAAATTGTAGTTTACTCTAATCCAATGAAAGCATATATTTCTCAAATAACAAAATATGATAACAATGTTTTTATTCACCAAAATATTGATTTTTCAAGATTTGATATAATGACTAAAGAAAAACCCAGTACTAAAAAAGAAATTAATATCTGTTTTATTGGTTCATTTTTAAAATGGCATCAAGTTGATTTTTTAGTAGATGCGTTTGAAAACTTACTCCTCAATGGTATAAATGCTAATTTATTTCTGGTAGGTGACGGAATGGAACGCCAAACCATTGAAAATTATGTGCAAACCAAAACAAATGAAGTAAAATCTAAAATAAATTTTACAGGTTTTTTAGATGGAGAAACATTATTAATTTTAAAAACACAAATGCACATAGGAATAATGCCCGGTTCCAATTGGTATGGTGCCCCCAATAAAATATTTGAATATGGTGCTATGAAAATGGCTGTTTTAGTACCTGATACTCCTACTATTAAAGATCTATTTACAGAAAATGAAATTACATTTTTTGAATGGAAAAGTAAAAATAGTTTAAAAGATAAATTATTAGTAATGTGTTCAAATTCAGAATTAATTCAAAAAAAATCTTCTGCCTTAAATAGATTTATTATTAATAATCACTCACAAAAACAGACTTTAGATTTTTATAACACTATTTTTCATTCCTAAAAATAATTTTTTGTAATAAATGTTTTAATTAAATATAGAATCCCAGAAACTACACTTAAAGATAAAATAGTTTGTAAAATTTTGTAAACTAATGGATTTTCTGAATCAGTAATGTGTTTTTTCAAAATAAAAGCTACAGCGATTAAATAAAAAAGGTAAGTAGTTATAACATTTTGCCAAATAAAATTTCCATGATTTTTCCTAGGACCACTTTCATAAACAAAAACTGAAATAAACCAACCTAACAAGATCATTCCTACTAAATATTTTGTCAATTTATCTTTTCTGAAATCTCTAAATAAGAAATACGTTAATAAAGGAAATATATAAGAGAGTATGATTGATATTGGAAAAAACCATAAAGGCATAATTAGAGAATAAAAGGCAAAAGGCTCATCAAACTTAACTTGGCTTTTTCCTGTTTGAAAAGAACCTGCTTGAAATTTATAAATTAAAAAATAGGTGATGCCCACAAAAAAAACAGCTATCAAAGCTGGAAAAGCTTTAATAATCATAGTTTTTAACCCATTATTCCAATTTGTTAACAGTACAAAAAAACCTGTAACAGGTATAAAAACAAATAAAAAAGAAGGTTTGATTAAAACATTTAATAAAACTAAAATAGATAGTATAAATAGATTTTTTTTAATGTCTTTTCCTAGTGGATTAACCATAAATTTATACTGTTTCCAAAATAACAGAATTGCAAAAGGGAAAACCATTATAGTTGTTGAGTTGTGCCAAACATTGGGAGGAATTTTTGTTATGTACCATTTGTCGATACCAAAATAAAAATCAGGGAAAGGAAATATAAAAAGAAGTGATACACAAACAAAAGAAAGCGTGGAAGGATGAATGGAAATTTTGAAAATTGAAAAATAATCTGAAATAATATATTTACTTACACTATATTTTAAAGCCATAGCGGTGCTAAGAACTAAAACACTACTCCCTAATAAAACATGTATATTATTAGAAAATCCTGAAACTAAATTCACTAAAAAATAAAAAAGTAAATTTGGTGGATAAGTAGCACTATTCATGTTTATTTTCTGAATTTGCTTAACATGTTCCTCAATGTCAGTAGAAAGTATATCAATGATAAAATAAAACAAAACACAAGAAAAAATAAATACAGATATTGTATCTATGTTAGATCTTAGTTTATAAAAAAAAATTGAAACCAAAAGTCTTAATTAAAAATTAGAAAACAAATATAAGTTTTAATTTTATTTATCCGTAACTTTGTTATCTTTGATATCGATAAAAAAATACAATGCTATTTTCAATTGTTAGTCCAGTTTATAGAGCAGAAAAAATTATTCCAACATTAGTTGAAAGAATCGAAAAGAGTGTATCTAAAATAACTTCCGATTTTGAAATAATTTTAGTTGAAGATGGTAGCCCTGACAAATCTTGGCGTGTTATTGAAGAAATTACGAAAACAAATCCTAAAGTTAAAGGCATACAATTAAGTAGAAATTTTGGACAACATTATGCCATAACAGCAGGCTTAGACCTAGCAAAAGGAGAATGGGTAGTAGTTATGGATTGTGACCTACAAGACCAACCAGAGGAAATTGAAAAATTATATGCTAAAGCAAAAGAGGGATATGATGTAGTTCTAGCAAGTCGTCATTCTAGAAAAGATTCATTTATAAAAAAAACATTTTCTTTATGGTTTTACAAAACACTAAGTTATTTAACAGGCTATAAGCATGACGAAACAGTTGCGAATTTTGGTGTTTATCATAAGTCTGTAATTGAAGCGGTAAAAAAAATGAGAGAATCTATTCGTTACTTTCCAACTATGGTTAAGTGGGTTGGATTTAAAACTTATAAAGTTAAAGTTGAACATGCCCCCAGGTTAGAAGGTGAAACCTCCTACAATCTTAAAAAATTAATTAAATTGGCTGTTGATATTGTTTTAGCTTACTCTGACAAACCATTACAAATGTTAGTTAAATTTGGATTTTTATTATCTTTAGGATCTATGTTAGTTGCTTTATTTTATGTCATAAAATGGATGATAGGGGGAATATCCGAACCTGGATTTACAAGTCTAATTGTATCCATCTGGTTTTTATCTGGTATGATAATGATGACCTTGGGAATTGTAGGTTTATATGTAGGTAAAACTTTTGAAGGCGTAAGAAACAGACCGATTTATATCATCAAAAAAATAGTGAATGATTAAAAAATTAAATTGGGATTCAGCCTTTTTTGGTTATAAAGTTGGTAGAACCAATTGGTCAGACAATATTAATGTAAGTGATTTTATCAAACAAGCCTCCAATTTTAAATTAATTTATGTGTTTTCTGATTCGAAAATAAAACATGATGGTGCTTTATTAAAGAATTTAAAATTTATGGAGCAAAAGGTTACTTTTTTAAAATCAGTAAAGCAAAAAGAAATTGATGAAACAACTTACGGATTTTTTAATATTAATTCTGATTCAAAATCAGAACTTTTAGAACTAGCGTTATTAAGCGGAGTGGAATCCAGATTTAAAAAAGATAACAATTTTAAGCAAAATGAATTTGAAAAACTCTATTTTAAATGGATAGAAAATTGTTTGAATGATAATGCATCCAAAAAAATTATTGTTAAAAAAGAAAATAATCATATTGTAGGGTTTACTACGCTTGAAAACTTAAATACAAATCAATCAAAAATTGGACTAATAGCCGTTGATGCTCAACACCACCGTAAAGGCATTGCAAAAGGATTAATTAACTTTGCAGAACACATTTCTTTTAAACATCATTGCAAAAGTCTTGAGGTTACAACACAATCTCATAATCTTTCAGCAATGAAACTATATAAACACTTTGGATTTAATCTTATATTTACAAATTATATTTATCATTATTGGAATTTATGATACCTTTTAACAAACCTCATTTAACAGGAAAAGAAACACATTATATTTATGATGCTGTAAAAACGGGTAAACTATCTGGAAATGGTAAATACACAAAACTTTGTCAGACTTTTTTTGAAAATAAATTTGGATTTAAAAAGTGTTTGTTAACCACGTCTTGTACTGACGCCCTTGAAATGGCTGCAATTTTAATTGATATACAAAAAGGAGATGAGGTGATCATGCCATCATACACGTTTGTTAGTACTGCTAATGCTTTTGTTTTGAGAGGTGCTAAAATTGTATTTGCAGACAGTAAAAAAGACCACCCAAATATTGATGAAAACAAAATAGAATCCTTAATCACTGATAAAACCAAAGCCATAGTACCTGTTCATTATGCAGGAGTTGCTTGTAATATGGATAAAATCATGGCAATTGCAAATAAATATAATTTGTTTGTAATAGAAGACGCTGCTCAAGCTATTGACTCGTATTATATAAATTCAAAAGGTGAAAAAAAAGTACTTGGTTCAATAGGTCATTTGTCAGCATTTTCATTTCATGAAACTAAAAATATCATCTCTGGAGAAGGAGGAATGTTAGTAATTAATGATGAAAGCTATTTAGACAGAGCAGAAATTATTTGGGAAAAAGGCACAAACCGTTCAGCATTTTTTAGAGGAGATGTTGATAAATATGGTTGGGTTGACGTAGGTTCCTCTTTCTTGCCTTCTGAAATTATATCGGCATTCTTATACGCTCAACTTGAACATTTAGATGACATTCAAAATAGAAGAAAACATATTTGGAAAATTTATAAAACAGAGTTAGAAGAATGGAGCAAACAGAATAAAGTAAAGTTACCTGTTGTACCAAAATCATCTACTAATAATGCACATATGTTTTATTTAGTTTGTAACTCGTTAAATGACAGAAGTAAACTTATTAAAAGTCTTAAAGAACAAAATGTTTTATCGGTATTTCATTATTTGAGTTTGCATAAAAGTCCCTTTTATGCAAAACATTATCAAGGAGACGAATTAATAAATTGCGATTTGTTTGCCAATCAATTAGTAAGATTACCGCTTTACTATGATTTAACAGATGAACAACTAAACACCATTATTGAAAGTATAAAGCAGATTACTTTGTAGGAGGTAAACTTTCTACGTCAAAATCTACTTGGTCATATTCGTCATTTTTAATTCTTATATTTATTTCAAAATAAATTGCGGCATCTCTGCAAAATATCTTTGAATTATAAAAATTTTTATTTGGTGTATAAATTGGACTATTATTAAAACTTCTTAACGGAACACTAATTCTATCAACATAAACTACATTTTCGCCATTATTTTTAGCCTTTAGTATTTTATCATATCTAGCTTTCATCTCCTTATCAAAAATAGGTAGATAAGAAACAACATCTCTGCCCACAATTCTTGAATTTAAACTAAAGTTCATTAAGAAAGAAATTAATAAAACAACCATTAACCCATTTTTTTTGTCAACAGTTATATTTATTTTGTAATAATTAATAACGTTTAAAATGGTAAAAATAACAAATAGATACAACAATAAGTTAGTAACATTTATAATCCTTCCTTGCAAAACATAACCTGCACCATAAACACTCATGGCGTGATGTAAATAAAATATAAATAAGCCTGTAAAAATTGTATAAAGAGGAGGAATATTAAAAAAATGTTTAAGTTGAGGATAGCTGTCTAAAACTGTTTTCCCAAAGATAAAAACTAAAAAAGCCAATACAAAAAAACCAGAATATAACAATGGTGATAATTGTAGAATAACAAAATCATAAGCAGCTCTAATTGCTGCAATAATAATGTTAGGATGTTCTGTTAAACTAGTTTGCATACGTATTTGCGAACCCGGAGAGAATAAATTAAAATATCCACCCAAAACAATTAAAACTAACAATACCAAAACATCATATCTAAATACTTTTTTAAAGTAATACTGATAAAAAATAACACTCGACAACCCAACAATTAACGATATAATAAAAATTTCAGATAGGCCTGCTATTAAAATTACGAGTAAACAAAGTTTTAAAAAACTAAAGCTTTTAATTTCTTTTTCTTTCAAAAAATATGAAATAAATTCGTAAATAAACCAAATAAAAAACACGTTCCAAAACATATAATAACTTGCACAATTCCAAAATAAAGCCGAAAATAACTCGTAAAGTGATGTGATATAAAAACTAAAAAAGAACAAGCTTAAAATAGCAATTTTCCAGTTTTGCAAATTGTGCTTTAAAAATAAATAAGCCAATTTATAAATAACAAACCATATTGAAATCATAAAAAAAATAGGAAGCAAAGTATATAAGTATCTACTGTGAATAGGGTCTGATTTGGGTAATCCCAACAAAAAATTTGCAAAATACCTACCCGACCATTGGTTGTAAAAATCAATAACAAAACCAAAAGTACCTTTGTCATTAATAATTTTAGCAAAATAAAAATCATCTACATTAGGATGTAGATAAACAGTTGCCATAACAAATGGTATAATGGCCACAACACTGAATACAAATATTAAAAAATAAAAAAAAATTGTATTTTTAAAAACGTTTCTCATAGGGAAATATCAAAATTTTAATCTGTGTTCAATAATTAAAAAGGTCACTTCTTTTTTAAAAAAGCAAAATTAAAATAATATTTATATTAGATTTGTGTTTTTTAGTATTTAAGCATAAACTAAATGAATTTGAATTTCTTTACAGCTCAATTTCCTTACGGAAACGGTGAAACAATAATAGAAAATGAGTTACCTATAATTGTTAATGAATTTGATAATCTAAAAATATTTACACACACACACAGTCATACTATAACTCGTGTAATACCTCAAGAAGTAAAAGTTATTCAAATAAGTCAATTTAATTTAAAAACAAAATTAAGTCTTTACTACAAAATTGTTATTGTTTATTTCTTTTTGATTGAACTTTTTAAGGCAGCAAATAAATTGTTCTACATTAAAAAATATAAATATTGGTTAAGTTTATTAAAGCAGGCAGCGTTAAAAGCACAACACATAGAAAAAAATAATTTATTATTGCCAAAAGCTATAAATTATTCTTATTGGATGAATGACTGGGCTTTAACCCTAACATTTTTAAGAAAAAAAGGTGTCATTAATAATTTTGTGTTTAGATGTGGAGGATTTGACATTTGGAATGAAAGACATGA
>DQTE01000207.1 GCA_015662905.1 Crocinitomix sp.
ATAGTTATTATTATAGCTAAAAATGGGTATCAAAGCACTGTATATAGGGGCTTATTTGGGTGTTTTGATTGGGTTTATTGTGCAGTGGTCTCTTAATATTTATTGCTGTGGGATCTTCTTCATTTTTAGTATTAATTGATGCATAGTCTGATTCATCATCTATCATTAACATAGAATGTTTATCTATTTTATTCTTGTACTGACTTTCTAACCATTTAATTACATTTTTTAAAGTACTTGTGTGCTTTTTAATTACAAGTACAATGGGTGTGGTTGTATTATCAAAATTTGAGCCTTGTGAATTTCTATCAGCATCTTGTTTGTTGAAATCTCGTTCAACAGTTGTCAAGCTAATTGGTAGTCTATCAAGAGATGAATTTCCTTTGCCTGCTCCAATTTGATTTCCATTATTATCTCTACCTATAAATGCTTCATTGATTCTTTCTTGTGTTTGATTTCTGAGATTATTTATCCCTCCGGCGATAACTACAATAAATTTATATCCAGCATCCGCTGCTTTACATATTAAAGCTGCATAATTAGCAGTTTTTCCAGATTGCACATGCCCTACAACCATTCCATATCTATTAAAGTTTTGGATATCAGGATTTTCAATATTGTTCATTACAATGTCTGTATCAGTATCAATTGTTCTAACTACATCATCAGGTAATGATGTCTTAATGTATTCTTTATACCGATGCCAATAAAAAGTATTTATTTTTTGTTTTGTTTCTCCTGTCCACCATGTAGTATCTCGGTTTTGTTGCTCTTCACCTTGAATTAAAATTCCCTCTTCCATTTTTACATCAAAATGAGTTTCAAGTTCTTTTTTTATTCTTGTGTAGTTATCATCTGTAAGAGTTATATTTATATCACCAAATAAAGCTTTAGACGCTTCAGGTATAGAAAGCAGTATTTTTATATTATTTATTTCATCATCAATGTTTAAAACATCTAAAATTCCATTTTCATCTTGTTTCTCTTGTAATTTAGTAAATATAAAATTTTTAATTTTTTGATAACTATTCATTTGTTAATAACTCCTTATTGTTTTTGAATATTTCAGTTTTCAGGAGGCTGTTTATGTATTCTTCTGTCATTCCAGCAGATTGTAACTTTATTACAAGTTCTTGAATGTCACTATCAGATAATGCTTCTTTTTGTTTCACTTGATGTGGATTTTGCTGTAATTGTGCTTGTATAGACTCTAGGGGTAGGTAAGCCTCAATACCTTTAAGATAAATATTCAACATATACAATTGAGACGTAGACATTGTATCAGTTAGTTTAGAGTAAAGTGGATGTTCTTTATTAATACCAAAATGAAACTCATCATCCATAGGTATGATTTTCCAAAATCTTGTTACCGTTTTGTCAGTTAATTGTCTACTTTTTCTTTTTATAGGCTTCAAGCTTTCTTTTGTAACTTCCGCTATGATAATTTTTAAATCATTTTTGATTTCAGGCATTGGATTTGCAGTTGATTTTTTAATATCTATACCCCAGTACTGGTCTTGATCATTCGAAATATCAATCTTGATACGCACCAGTTTATGAGCGTCTGTTGCTTTATGTAGTCCCCACCAAGTGCCATGAATAAGTAGTCTATGTGCTCTATATAAATAAAATCCTTGTGATTTAATGTAGCCATCTTCCGTAGAATATTCATCCCATTCCTGCTGAGATAGTCGTTTATGGTCAGGTAGTATATATGGAGTAATATTTATTTGAGAATCGTATATATTAATTATAGTTGGTGACTTTTCAAAAGTTGAATCATGCAGTGTATTAAAAGGGTTAAAAGGTTTTAAAGGATTATTATTAATAGATATTTTTAATTTATTAAAACTTGCAGAACCTTCTAGAAATTTATGAAAAACAAGCGATAAATGTTTTTTTAGCTTATCTATTTTATCCGTAAACGAACTTTGTTTATATCTGTCAATATTTTCCCAAATCACAAGTGTCCCATGTTCATTATGATTAAATTCTTCCATCAGTGGATTAGAATTAAAATCATCAAAATCTGGTGTTAATAGCCACCACTTATTTTCTTGGGAAATATAATCCAAATCCCATTGCTTTATAGAAATTTGAGAGTCTTTTTTTGATATAACTGTTAATTTTTTACATTGTGAAAACGAAGCAGTTTTTAATCCTAAACCAAATCGTCCTAAATCTTTTTTATCTCTTTTGTCTTCAGGGTTTTGTGTTGCCAGCCTCATTGCTTCAATCAATTCAGTTTCAGACATGCCTGTCCCATTATCTAACATACAAAACAATATCTCAGGAGAGGGCACAGTATAAATTTTTATTTCACTTGCATTTGCCGAAATACTATTATCTAGCACATCCGCAACAGCAATTTCAAATGTATACCCAACATCTCTAAGAGACTTTATAAAATTACTTATATTAGGATTAACTTCTATTCGCATTTAAAACTCTAACCATTTCATGAGCAATTTTCTGAACCATTGGGACTACAACTGAATTTCCTGCTTGTTTATAAAGTTGTCCTCGTGCGATTTCTGTTGGCAACTTAAATTTTTTAGGGAATCCTTGTAAATTAAAACACTCTTTAGGAGTTAAGCGTCTTGGTATTTTACCATCTAGGATAATAGGAATATTATGCCCTCCACCTCCCATG
>DQTE01000028.1 GCA_015662905.1 Crocinitomix sp.
AGATAATTATGCTTTAAACATTAAAGGTGGAGGAAAAGCAAGTTATGGTGATTTTGAAAGGGAAATTGACTTTTTCCTAATAAAAAATAAGAATATATTTAAGTGTGAAGTTAAATTAATGGGTAAAGGTAACCCTGAAAGTGCAGACGCCTTTATAGCACGAGAAAGCAATATATTTGTTGCCGATAAATTATCAGAAACTAATAAGGCTCAGTTTGATAGTTTAGGTGCTTATTGGGTTGAATTAAGGAGTGATAAAGGCTTTCTTAGATTTGAAGAAGCACTTAAGGGTTTTGATATTAACTACACTATTCCAAATGTTGAAAATATAGATGAACAAGTTGATGCTATATTGGATGATATTCTAAAATAAACTGGCTACAAACAAAGTTCATCTCAGTTTCTCTTTTTAAAAATACTAAATTTAATCGAATACAAAGTAAAGGCTTAATATACAAACCGTTGTGCCTCATACAAAAAAAAATCGAGCACAAAAATAAACATTATGAAAAAAACAAAAAAAATAGTATTACTCCTATGTTTACTGACTTTAACAAGTATAGTAAACGCACAAATTACAGTAACAGGAAAAGTTGTTGACAACACAAATGTACCTATTGAATTTGCAAATGTTATTCTTTTAAACAAAGAAAATAGTGAAATTATTATTGGAACAATAACTGATAAAAAAGGAAATTATACAATAAAAACAGACAAAAAAGGAGAATTTAACTTACAAATTAGTTTTGTTGGATTTGAGGATTATTTGAAATCTATTAACTCTACAATAGATTTAGGTAATATTATTTTAACATCAAATAATGAATTAACCGAAGTTGTAGTAACTGCAAGAAAAAAAATAATTGAACATAAAGCAGGAAAACTAATTTTTAACGTACAAAATACACCATTTTTAAAAGGTAGTGATGGTATTGAAGTATTAAAAAGAACGCCACGTATAAATACCAATAACGAGCAAATATCCATTCTAGGAAAAGACAATGTGCGCATAATGATAAACGATAGAATAACCACCTTATCAGGTGCAGAACTAAATGCCTATCTACAATCACTTACCACAAAAGATATTACAAAAATAGAAGTCATAACCAATCCGTCAGCAAAATATTCGGCAGAAGGTAATACAGGTATTATAAATATTGTACTTAACAAACAACAAGCTGATTATTATAGTACAAGTATAAGAGCAATTTATAAACCCGCAACTTATAATGCGGGAGAAATTACAGGTAGTTACAATTTTAAAAAAGATAAATGGCTGTTTTCTAGCTCTATAAATAGAGCAAAAGGATTTAGAGAATTTTTAGAAAATTCTACAATAAACTATCCAACTCAAAATTGGATTTACGACAATAAAGGGAAAAGAGAATTTAATAATATAAGTGGTAGATTAACTTTAGACTATGACTTTTCTAAAAAGACATCAATAGGTATACAGTATTCGGGAGGTGTATTTAAATATCCTAGTATATCTAATTCAAAAACTAAAATATTCAATACTCAAAACAGTTTAGATTCCACATTAGTGAATCATAATAATTCTTACAATAAAAACTACTCACACTCCATAAACACACACTTTCAAACTAAATTAGATACTTTAGGTAAAAAATTATCTGTTGATTTAGATTACTATAAATTCAATAAAAATGAAGATGATTTATTTGAATCTTCCTCCCCTAACATTTACCAATCAAAAGATAACAAAGGAGTTAACAATATACATAATTTAAGTGGGAGATTAGACTTCGAATTACCATTAAAATTTGCCGAATTAGAAACAGGAATAAAAATATCTACGGTAAAAAACAATAGTAACATCAAGAATTATAATATAATTAATAATACCCCTATTTTCAATA
Organism: Crocinitomix sp.; assembly: GCA_015662905.1. GTDB lineage: Bacteria > Bacteroidota > Bacteroidia > Flavobacteriales_D > Crocinitomicaceae > Putridiphycobacter. The sequence goes on from DQTE01000028.1 coordinate 1,884, forward strand.
GTAATGAAAGTAATGAATTTGAATATACCGAAAACAATCAGGCAATTTATTTTAATGCAAATAAAAAAATAAATGATAAATGGGAAACACAGATTGGTTTAAGGTTAGAAGCAACCCAAACAAAAGGTGTTTCCATAACCTTAAATGAAACCACAAAAAATGATTATCTAAAATTATTCCCAACATTTTACCTAAATTATGAGGCAAATAAAAACAATTCCTTTTCATTTGATTATGGTAAAAGAATTAAAAGACCTTCTTTTTTTTATTTAAATCCATTTAGGTCTAATAGCGATATTTATACTTATACTGAAGGTAATCCTTTATTAAAACCTTCTTTTATAGATAATATCGAAATATCACACAGTTATAAAAATTTGTTACAAACAGCAATTTATTATAAAAAAGTAGAAAATGGATTTAGTCAAATAACCATTTTACACCCTAATAACGTACAACAAATTATTCCTGAAAATTATTTTAATTCTACTGAGTTTGGACTTACAGAAAACATATCTTTTAACATTACCAGGTTTTGGGAAACAAGCAATGATATTTATTTGTATTACCTAAAAGCAACAGCAACAATACCCGAAGTAAAAGCCGAAAACAAAGGATTTACAGCATTTTTAGAAACAGACAATACCTTTATTTTAAACACAAAAAAAACAATTTTTGCTACATTAAACTATTGGTATCAATTTCCAGAAGCAAGCGATTTAGATAATGCCAATGCTTATTCTCAATTAGATATAGGTATTAAGGCATTGCTATTAAACAAAAAAATAATACTCAATTTAAGTGTCTCAGACATCTTAAAAACAAGCAGAACAACATACACTTCTTACAATGGCAGTAATATTAAAACAACTTTTAGCAATTATAATGATAATAGAAGGTTAAATTTTTCAGTGACCTATCGTTTTGGAAATAACAAAATAAGAGGTAAAAACCATAGAGGAAGCAATAGCGAAGAAAAAAACAGAACAAACTAATTATGCGTAATAATGGCGGAAACCGAAAAGCCAGCAATGAGTAGGTGTAACTATAAACATTTTAAGTTCAGAAAGTTAAAACTCTTAATTATGGCAATTGTATTTTTCTAATGGGCATAAAGTTGCCAACACCTACTCCAGCCTCTTTGGTGTGGTAA
>DQTE01000195.1 GCA_015662905.1 Crocinitomix sp.
AATTTGGTTTTAAAAATAACAAAAACGCTTAAATTAACTAGGTTATTTATAATTGACGTTTTTTTAACCCCTTGTGCAACGATTACTCTAAATATGTACAACACACGTTTAAACTGAACTATTTTTTTTATCTTACTTATTTTTTTACTGTGTTTGACGAAAGTACATGCCAATGTATTAAAATAGTTGATAGTTTTTGTGCACAGGTAGTATTTTATAACTTAAGGTTTTAGTATAATTCTAAAAGTTGTTCCTTTGTTAATTTCTGACGATAAAACAAAGATTTTGCCTTTATGGAAATCTTCAATGATACGTTTTACTAACGAAAGTCCTAATCCCCAACCTCTTGATTTTGTTGTGTAACCAGGTTGAAAAACGGTTTTTAGCTTGTTAGCAGGAATGCCTTTTCCATTGTCTTCTATGTCAATGATTACATCATTTTCTAACTGTTTAACTTTTATGTTAATGAATCCTTTTCCTTCCATAGCATCTACAGCATTTTTACAGATGTTTTCAACCACCCATTCAAGCAGTGGTGCGTTAATAGGAATAATAATTTCTTCTTGTTCAGCGTAAAAAGATAGTTCTACTTTATTTGAAATTCTTTTACGTAAGTATTCAGTAGAACGTTTTAATACAGGAACTATATTTTCAGGTTTTAAAATAGCTTTAGAGCCTATTTTTGAAAATCGGTTAGTTACAATATTTAAACGGTCAATGTCTTTGTTCATTTCGGTTATTGTAGATGCGTCTATTCCTTGCGTTTCTAGCAGTTGTACCCAAGCCATTAATGATGAAATGGGTGTACCTAATTGGTGGGCTGTTTCTTTTGCCATGCCAACCCAAACTTGGTCTTGTTCAGCTTTTCTAAAGGTACTAAAAACTAAATACCCTATAAGAATAAAAAGCCCTATCATTACAAATTGAACAATAGGAAAATATTTTAGTTGAGTTAACTCTGGAGAATGTTCATAATATATAACACCCTTTCTCTCAGTGCCTAAATCCACAACAATTGAGTCATTTTGTTTTTTTAGTTTGCTAATTTTTTGATTGACACTAGTACTGTCTATATTTTTTATATTTGTACCAATAATTTCTCTTGAATTTTTATCAATAAACACTACAGGTACTAGTGCTTTATTATGTATTAATTCTTCAGAAAAAGCGTTAAATAGAGAGTCTTTACTGTTTGATAAGTCTTCTAATTTTTTAGAGTCATAGTAATAAACGGTTTGAATATCATTATCAAAAAGATTTAGGGTTAACGGAGAATGAGTTACTTTCCAAAAATCTATTAATTTTCTTAAACTATCCTCTCTTTCTGTTTTGGATAAATCATCTAAATAAGCTAAATTATGTGTGGTTTCAATTTGATTATTATTATTAACTATAATCATAGGGAGTGTGCCAGTATTTTGAAGAATACTAACTACAAATGAATAATCGTCTAAGTCTTTATTAACCTCTTGCATTGATAATGTCCAAAGTTCTACTTTTTTTCGTTCATTCTCTCTTAACTTATCAAAGGCAGAATTGGTTAAATTAACTAGTTCAGCTTTGCGTTTTATGGCATCAGCCCATTGAGTGACTCTCTCTTTTTCTTTAGATGCTACTTTCTTAACAATAGAATTAGAAAACCATAAAGAAGCTAACACTAGGACAATAGCTAAAATTGCTAAGCTAATTTTCCAACGTTGTTTTTTATGGTATAAATTCATTTATATTGTGATTTTTACTGTAAACGAAAGTAAAACTTTTTTATTTGATAACTTTAATTTTGAGTTTCAAAGACAAAAATGTATTTTGTTCCTTTAGATGTATCTATGGTGTATGTTCCACCTAACTGTTCAGTAAAGGTTTCTATTAATTCCAAACCAAAAGTATATTCCATTTTTGGCGTTTTCCAATTACCATTGTCTTGATATATAAAATTGATGGACTTATTTTTTTTAGTAATATTAATTTTTATTTTTCCTTTTCCTAATATATCTGCAAATGCGTGCTTTAATGAGTTAGATATTAGTTCGTTTAATATTAATGAAAAAGGTACAACTGTGTCTAAATCTAAGGTTTTAATGTCAGAATTGATATCAAATTCTACTTGTTTTTGTTGTGTATAATTTAAAATTAAATTATTGCCAAGTTCCTTAATATATTGACCTAAGTTTAAATTTTTGACTTGATCGCCTTTATACATTTGCTCATGAATTAAAGCCATTGCATTAATTCTACTAATAGATTCATCAAAAGGTTCTCTAGCTTTGTTATCTTCAATTTTGTACAACTGTAAACGTAGTAAACTTGTAATTACTTGCAGATTATTTTTAACTCTGTGATGAATTTCTTTGAGCATTATTGATTTTTCATCATACTGTTTTTGCAATTCTATATTATTATTCTCTAGTTTTTCGTTTATTGATATAGCATCATTCTGTGCTTTTTGGGATTGTTTAAAAAATTGATTAATTAAATAACCAAAAAATAAGGAACAAACAAAAAAATTTAATGAAAAATCTATATATGTATAAGTATTGTATATATTTGAAGCAGGTCTTAGAGAAATAAATTCCATTTTGTGAAAAATACTAACTGTTATCAATGTTAGCATATTTAGTAAAAAATAGATATTGCCAATTTTTCTGCCAAGTGTAAAGTGGGTAAATAATACCAAATTTATAGTCCAAAAAAAATCAATGTAATTCTCAAAGTTTGATTCACCAAATAAATTATATAAGTTGAGTAAATAACCTAGTATTAAAGCTGTAAAAGCTGGTAGCTTATAGGTGTTTGATTTGAACAAATAAACTAGTACAATAAAAGAAAATATTGCCCCAGTAGAAGTAGAAATAAGGTTAGCCCCCTTGGTTATAAGGTTAAACACAGTCAATAAAGACAATGACACAAAAGTGAAAATTAAAATATTTTTAGTTACGTTGAATCTCGCTTTTTCGTAAATGGGTTGCATTATATATTTTTGTATGGTCTAAAGATAGAAAAAAAATAAAATCAATTAAAGTTTAACCAAAAATTGGGATAACTTTTTTTTACACAATTTGGATGATTAATGGTTATACCATTTGGGGTCAACAAAGTTGCAATAGCTAAACTCATTGCTATTCGGTGGTCGTTGTTTGAATCAACACTTGCAGATAAAAGAGAACCTTTACCTTTTATTAGCATTAGGTCATCTTCCAAAATAATCTTTAAACCTAATTTTGAAAATTCTTTTTGTAATGTTACAGCTCGGTTACTTTCTTTATAAAATAGTCTTTTAACGCCTCTAATTATTGATGTTCCTTTAATAGCAGCAGCAAGGGTAACTAAAGAGGGAAATAAATCAGGGCAATGATTAGCGTCAAATTCAAACGGTTTTAATTGATTAGATGTTATAGATAATTGATTTTGTTTCCATTGAAAAGTACCACCCACTTGTTTAACTACGTCTAAAATGGCTTTATCGGCTTGATGAGAGTTAGGAGACAAACCATTAATGGTAATCTTTTTTTGTATTAAGCCATACACTACCCAAAAACTTGCTCCACTCCAGTCTCCTTCAACGGTAAATTGACTTTTACTTGGTAAATAAGTTTGATTACCTTTTATGTGGTAAACTTTATAATTTTGATGTTCAATTTCAATATTAAAAAAATCTAGTATATCTAGTGTTATGTCGATATAAGGCGTTGAAGTAGGGGATTTTACAACTAATGTAGAGTTTTTATTTACTAAGGGTAATGCCATTAATAAACCAGAAATGTATTGTGAACTTAAACTTCCATCTACGGTATAATTTCCTCCTTGTAATTTACCACTTATTGTTATTGGTAAATGTTGATTTTTAAATAAAATATCTACGCCCATTTTGGGTAAAAAACTAGCGAATTGTACCAATGGACGTTTTAAAAGACTTCCGTGTCCGTTGATTATAAATTCACGATTATATGTAGAAGCTATTGGAACGGTTAACCTAACACCAAGTCCAGATTCACCAACATTTAAGTGCGTATTTGGTGTGTTTTCTTTTCCTTTAATTAAAACTTTGTTGTTTAATTGATTAATTTTTGCGCCTAATTGCTTGCATATTTGCAAAATGTTTAACACATCATCACTTGCCCCAATGTTATTAATTTCAAGTTCAAAAGAGCTTAATGTACTAGCTAGTAAAACCCTTTGAGCAACGCTTTTTGAAGGTGGAGCATCAATAGTTTTTATTAGACTCTTATTTGAAATAAAAATACTCAATTATTTAAAATTTTAGTTTGTAACCTCACTGATTCTTTGTGAATAAGTTTTAATAAATCACCCACAAATTCATCAGATAGTTCTAATTCTTTGGCTATTTTTTTTCTGCTTTTTAAAATCTCAAACCATCTATCTGATTGGAGTATAGTAATGTTATTTTCTTTTTTATTTTGTCCAATTTGATGAATAATATCAAATCGTTTTGCTAAAACATCTAACAACTGATAATCAATATCATCTATTTGCGCTCTTAAATTTTCAAGAATAGAAATAAATTCGGGGTTTGATGGCGTTTGTTCTCTTACCACCAAAATATTTAAGATTTCTGTTAATGTTTTAGGCGTAATTTGTTGATTAGCATCACTAAGAGCATTGTCAGGGTCGATATGGGTTTCAATCATTAAACCGTCCATATTCATATCTAAAGCTTTTTGTGATATAGATTGAATTAAATCTCTTTGTCCTCCAATATGACTAGGGTCGCAAATAATAGGTAGATTGGAGAATAAACGCATCATTTCTATAGGAATACCCCATTTAGGGTCATTACGATATTTACTTTTTTCAAAAGATGAAAAACCTCTATGAATGAGCGCAACATCAGTAATTCCTGTTTCTAGAACTCTTTCAACAGCGCCTACCCATAACTGTAAGTCAGGAGTAATGGGATTTTTAATCATAACAGAAACATTGTTGCCTTTAAGGGCATCTGCAATTTCTTGAACCGAAAATGGATTTACAGTTGTACGCGCACCTATCCATAAAACATTTATGCCACTTTTTAATGCTAATTCTACGTGTTTTGCGTTGGCAACTTCAGTTGTTACAGGAATTCCAAATTCTTTTCCTGCATCAACTAACCATTTTAGTCCCTTTTTTCCTATACCTTCAAAATTACCAGGACGTGTTCGCGGTTTCCATATTCCGGCACGTAATAAATCTATTTTCCCTATGGTTTTTAGTTGTTTGGTTGTTTGAAAAACTTGTGCTTCATTTTCCACACTACAAGGACCAGCAATTATAATTGGTTTTTTATGTTGTTTAAATTTAAAAGTCATTAAAATCAAATGAAGTACAAAGGTAATTAATCATCATTTAAAAAACGCTTAATTTCTCCCCAAAATATATCAGGGTTAACGTATTGTAAATTGTTATGTCCACCACCATTGATAATCACAATTTTTTTAGGTTGAAGGGCTGCTTGGTAAAGTTTAATAGCCATTTCAATAGGGGTTTGTTTATCATTATCTCCTGCAATTATTAGTTTTTTACATTTTACTTTTTTAATTTTAAAAACAGACTTAAATACATTATTAGCTAAAAAATTAATCCATTTAAAACCAAAAACACCTGCCATATCTTTTCCAGAACTTAAAGGTGTTATTAAAATTAATCCTCTGTAATTTCTTTTTTTAGCAACATGTACCGCTACCACAGAACCTAACGACCGACCTAAAATTATGATATCACTTTCTTTATAATTTAATGTGTTTTTTGCATAAATTGCTGTTGAAATCCCATCTAAATATATTCCTTTTTCGCTTGGTGTCCCGGTACTTTTTGAATATCCTCTGTAGCTAACTATAAGCACGTTAAAATTCATCTGATAAAGCCTGTTGACATATTCCATTCTATTATGACTGTACAAATTTCCTGTGTTGCCATGAAAATAGATAATTAGGGGTAGTTTTTTGAATGGATGTTTAAAATAATAGGCTTGTAATTTTTCTCCATCTTTAGTGGTTATCCATTTTTCGGTAGCGTATTCAGGCATATCTACCTTGTCCTCTGTCACTTTGTTGTGAGGGTGAAAGGTAAATTGATTTATTATTTTATTAACTATCCAAGACATATTGCTATAAAAGTACATTAAAATTTAATTAAATCCTCTAATTACTCAATATTATATCATTTACAAATATTACAATTCTCTCATTTTACACAAATTAGAGTTAGTTTTATTTTTTTAACCTTGTGTCAAAATGTAGGTAATAACTTTACTAAGTAAAAATAGACAATATAATTACATTTTTAGGTAAAATATGATGATTGAACCTACTATAATTATTACTTTTACCTGTTTTAAGGTTTAACATCATTTTTTTGACATGAAATTATTTTTCTTATTTTTGTTTATCAATCTGCAATTACTGGTATTTGGTCAAAACCCCCAACAAAACAATAGTGGTGTAAGGGTAATGTTTTACAATGTTGAAAATCTTTTCCATCCTTCAAATGATAGTTTAAAGAATGATGATGAATTTACACCCCAAGGGCAAAGATATTGGTCATATAGACGTTATAATCAAAAATTAAATAACATAGCAAAAACAATAATTGCAGTTGGCGAATGGGAAGCCCCGGCAATAATTGGTTTATGTGAAATTGAAAATATACAATGTTTAACAGATTTAGTTGGCAAGTCTCCTTTAAAAAAGTTTGGATATCAAATTATTCATTATGAATGTGCAGATAAAAGAGGAATTGACGTAGCATTGTTATACCGTTCAGAATACTTTACTCCAATTAGCAGTCAACCTTTTGTGGTAAATTTTGGCCCTAATTCTAGACCCACAAGAGATATTTTATATGTTAAAGGTATTGTAAATGGCAATGATACTTTACATTGTTTTGTCAATCATTGGCCGTCGAGATACGGAGGACAATTAGCAACAGCACCAAAAAGAGAAAAAGCAGCCCAAGTTTTAAGACATAAATACGATTCTATTTTAAGTATAAACCCTAATGCCAATATTATAGCTATGGGCGATTTTAATGACCACCCTGATGATGTTAGTATGAAAGATATTTTAAAAGCAAAAAAAGATACAGTCAATTTATCGTCAGATGATTTGGTAAATTTAATTTGGCACTATGCTCCACAATTAGGTACGCATAAATTTCAACATATTTGGGGAGTTTTAGATCAATTTGTAGTAACTCAGAGTTTGGTATTTGGACATAATAATCTTTACGCACCTCTTCAAAATGCAAAAATATTTAAAGCACCTTGGCTTTTAGAAAATGATGACGTTGGTCAAAAGTTAAATAGAACATATGTTGGCTTTAAATACCACGGTGGTTATTCTGACCATTTACCTATTTATGTTGACATTATTTTTAGAACGTTTGATTAGATTAAAACCATTTACAATAGTTTATTTGGTATTTTACAAACAGGTATTGGTAACATTTTATGTTTATTGGCACGGTTAAATTTGTTATAAATTTCTATAACTTCTTTTTTCCTACTTGTTAAGTTGGAAATATCACCTTTAAATTCCATTGCCCACTCAAGTTCTGGATAGGTAGCCCCAATTTGTCCTTCATCAGTACGTTCATCATCCCAAAGTCCATCTGTTGGTTGAGCATTTTGAATTGAATCAACAATATTTAATATTTTGGCTATTTCAAAAACTTGTGTTTTAGTTAAATCCGCAATAGGACTTAAATCTACACCGCCATCTCCATATTTTGTAAAAAAACCAACACCAAAGTCTTCTACTTTATTTCCTGTACCTGCTACAAGTAAGCTATTTGCTTGTCCAACTGCATATAGGGTTGTCATTCTTAAACGTGCCCTTGTGTTTGCCATTGACAGGCCATGTTGTTGCACATTATTAGGTAGTGCCTCTTTAAGTGTTTCAAAAGTATCAGTTAAATTAATTCTAAAATGGCTAACATTGTTAAAGTGTTTTTCCAACCAATTTATATGTTCTAACCCTCTGTTAACTTCATTTTTATTTTGATGAATACCCATTTCCAAACAAATCACCTTTAAACCTGTTTTAGCACAAAGAGTTGAAGTTATTGCTGAGTCAATTCCTCCACTAATTCCAACAATAAAGCCGTTGACTTTTGCTTTTGTGGCATAATCTTTTAGCCAATTAACAACATATTCAATTACTTTTTGTGTTTGCATATTCTTATGATTAAAAAAACCAATTTCTTACACTAAAGAAATTGGTTTAAAAGTATGAAAAAAAAATGTAGAATTAAAATAGTAAACCTATTTTCAGTTCAAATGTATGCATAGGTGCATTTTTAATATCTAAAGCACCTGTTGGTGCATAAACTCCTGATGATGTTGTTTCCTCTGTTTCTACCAAATGACCTGATTTTTGAAATAAGACAGGCGTAATACCATAATTAAATCCTATTTCAGCAAACAAGTATGTATTTCCCGTAAAATTCCATTCAGAACCTCCGTAAATACCAATCCCCATATTAACTGGTGAGAGTCCTTTTTTAAGGCCTAACGGTTTCATGTTTTCTAGAGTTCTTGGGTTACTATTTAATCTTACAAAGTTACCTGCAGTTTGTACAGCATCATAACCAGTGTCATCCATTCTAATTCCAGCAAGGAAAGAAGTTCTCAAACCAAATTTTCCATAATATCTAAATGAACCAATCATATTTGTTTGAAACTTTAAAAATAATGGAATGGTAATATATTTATATTTAAATTTTCTGGTTTGTAATTCAAAAAATGTAGTATCGCTAAAATCTGTAAAACTATTATTATCGGCGTCATATTTGTAAATGTCCGTATCTGTATATCCATAAAATACATTTCCTAAAGTACTAGCATTATTATTTCCATAATTCACTTTAAAAGAACCTAAATCAAATTGAATACCACTTGAAAAGGCAATGTTTTCATTGATGTTGTAATCTCCAATCATTCCTATGGTAAAACCAGCACCAACACCATTTCTTTCAATTTTTGTGGTTTGAACTTTTAATGAGTTTACTGTAAAACCCGTTACCAAACCAGCTCTTATTTTTTTATCTTGTGCATTTGCTCCAAATGCTAATCCTGTAATTAAAACTAAAGAAAGTATTCTTTTCATAATTATTCATTTTATATTTGCCACAATATTACAAAAAAAAAATCAATGTTAAAACATATCTGGTATATATTTCTTTTTTCTCTACTTCTGTCAGCATGTAAATCTGACCCTTTAAATATTGACGTAAGTAATGTAACAGTTGATATTAAGTTTCATAGGTTTGATAGAGAATTATCAAATGCTAAAACTGTTGAGTCGTTAAAAAAAATAAACAAAAAATTATATAAAATTGGAGGAAAACTGTATGAGTTTTATACCATTGAGATGCTTTTAGCTGGAAGTCCTAAAGATGACTCAATTGCTTTGTTTTTAAGTTATTTTGTTAATGATTCTATGATGCAAATTGTGCAATCACATATTGATGAGACATTTACAAATTTTGATACAGAACAAAATAAGATCATTATTGCTTTTAAACACTTAAAGTATCATATTCCTCATTCAATGTTACCCACAGATGTTATTACTTATAATTCAACGTTTGCTAATGGTGTAGTATCATCACCCAATCAAATAGGAATTGGGTTAGAAATGTATTTAGGAAAAGATAATGAAATTATATCTCAATTACCCTATCCAAATTATTTTAAGCAAAAAATGGATAAACGTTATTTAATAACTGATGTTTGTCAAAGTTGGTTAATGACCAATGTTATAGAAGACCAATCAGGTGACTCATTTATATCAAATCTATTGTATTGGGGTAAGTTAATGTACACTTTGCAAGCCATGATGCCTGATGCTCCTAAATCCACCATTTTAAAATATACAGATTTAGAATACGAATGGGCAGAGGCAAGTGAATATGATATTTGGAAATTTATAGTAGAACAAGAGTGGATTTATTCTAAAGATATAAAATTAATTATTAGATATTTTAAAGATGGACCAACCACTGTAGGGTTAGATGGTTCACCAGCCAGAATAGGACAGTTTTTAGGTTGGAAAATTATTCAATCCTATATGGATAAAAATCCTGAGGTTAGTCTTGTTGATTTAATAGCCGAGAAGAATCAAGCAAAAATCTTAAAAGCATATAAACCAAAAAAGAATTAAAATGACAAAAAAATCAAAAATTATTGTAGAGATAGAAACAAATGAAAATAATGTGCCAGAATCAATCCATTGGACAGCTGAAGACGGTGGTGTAAAAGGTGCAAAAGCAAAGGCAATGATTTTAGCTTTTTGGGATGAGTCAGAACAAAATGCTATGCGTATAGACTTATGGGATAAAGAAATGACAGTTGATGATATGAAAAAGTTTTTTCATCAAACGCTATTAACTATGGCAGATTCTTTTGAACGCGCAACAGGTGAACACAATGTTGCTGAAGATTTAAGAGATTATTGCTACCATTTTGCTGATAAAATGGGTATTTTACCTCCTCAATCGTAGTATGTACAGCCGATATTTTTATCAATTAAGCTGATTTTTTGTTTTTTGTGTTAAGTAAAACACTTAATTTATGAATACCTAATTTCTTTAAACTTGTATCAAAATCTTGTTGTTTTTTTGATTTTTGCTTGGTATAACTTAAAGTTTTCATAATTTCGTAGTTATGTTTACTATTAGGTAGTCAAATTTTATGCCAATCATTCCAAAACTCCATTCCACTCATTAAAAAATTGAGTTAAAAAATCCTCCATAAACTGATGACGTTGTAAAGCAATTTGTTTGGCAGATTGTGTGTGCATTAAATCTTTTAACAAAAGTAGTTTTTCATAAAAATGATTAATGGTGTGTGTTCTGTTTTTTTGATAAGATTCAAGAGATTTGTGTTGAATTGGTTTAATGTTGGGGTGATAAAGTAAAGAACCAAATTTTCCGCCAAAAGCAAATGTTCTAGCAATTCCAATAGCACCAATTGCATCAAGTTTGTCGGCATCTTGCACAATTTTTCCTTCAATAGATTTCATTTTACTTTCTTCAATTCCTCCCTTAAATGAACAATTTAAAACAATATGTTTTACTTGTTTTATCGTATCATTATCTAAATCAAAAGATTTAAGTATTGATTCTGTTCTTTTAATAGATTCTGTTTCAAAATCATCCACAAATTTGTGGTCAGCAATATCGTGCAATAATGCGCCTAATTCAACTATAAAAACATTTGCTTTTTCTTTTAGGGCAATTTGTTTGGCTAACTTCCACACACGTTCAATATGAAACCAATCGTGACCTGATGAATCGTTTTCAAATTGAGTTTTAATACTTTGTTTTACATCATCTATAACTCTATCTTTGTCTGTCATAATAATTGTATAGATTTTAAGGTGGGAAATTTATTAATATTTTCCTATAAAATGGTATTTTTATAC
>DQTE01000012.1 GCA_015662905.1 Crocinitomix sp.
GAGATGAACTTTCAACTTACCACTTAGCCAAAGATAAACATTTTGTTTTTATTTTATTTGTTTAAAAACCAAATTTTATTTTTGGCGGACTTTGTAAATGGCTCAGAACTTTCAATTTAGCTCTAAATGCCCTATTTGCTATATACAGTGTTGGTAGTAGTTTTCTTCTTTCCGAATCCAAGTTTCCAGCCATATAATACAAGTCTACAGAAAATAAATACACCTAAAACAGTCAGTATTACTGAAACTATTAAAGTCAAAATGGATGCTACTTTAGTGATTTCCCACTTGCGGTCAGCATAAAATTTTTCAGTTTTCTGTAATTTTAAAGTTGTAATATTTTCTTCTGTTTTTAATTCATTTTCACTTGTGTATGTTTGGGATATATTATTTGTCAGGTTTAGAGAAAAATACTCGTCTTTAAATGTTTTTCCGTAAACTTTGTCGTCCAATAATTGTAAATGTGAAACTTCACTAAATAAGGTACTTCCATTACATTCTAAATACGCTTGTTCGGGAAGGTCAATCATTAATATTCGGCAGGTATTATTTATCGGAACATACCAAGAATCTCCAATTCCTATATCCACATTTTTGGTCTCGGAAATAAATATTCCACCAATTAATAAAATGATATAAAAAGAATAAAGAGCTTGAAAAGGGGTTATGATAGCAAGAAATATTTTCCGTTTCTTTTTGTCCTTATTTGAAATGAAATAAGTCAAGAGTCCAGAGATAAAAGCTATTATGCAACTTAAAATAAATATTACTACAAAATGAATCAGTATTACGAATCCTATTCCCATTTTTAAATTCTATTTTTCATTTTTGTAATTACTACCAACGTTTGGCTAAGCGTATTAAGGGGGTTTGAAAAGCAAAGTACTCAATCACCTAATGAGCCTAAAAATAACATTTTGTTTTTAAATTTTAATATTTTAACACCAAATTTATTTTTAGGCGGACTTACTATGAAAAACTGAACTGTCAATTTATCTCTGAAACCCCTATTACGTTTAGGTTTTGTTGTAAGTCGTTCTTCAATTTTCATATTCAATGTGAATTTATTTTTTCTATTTCAAACAATGTGAATTTTTTAAAATTTATTTTATTTATTTGGTTAAAATTAGTAACCTTTAACGTGTCAGGTTCAAGGTTAAGTGCCTGAATTGTTACAATTCTTGTTCCTGCCACCAAGGTATCTTTTAAAGCAGACTTTTCTTTGGGTTCTATTATCAAAGTATTTTCTTTATTTAAGTACTTTTCTTTGATATTAATAATAAATTTACCATTAATGTCTGTGACAACATTTGTTATAAGTTTATTTTTATGATAAAAACTGAGTTTACATTGAATAGGTATGTTATATTTTGTAACTGTAACAATACCTTCAATATTATTTGATTTATTTTTTAACTTTAAGTTTGAGCATGAAACTACAAAAATAAATACTAAGAAAAGTTGTAATAGTTTAATATTCATTTTTTATAATTTTAGAATTGATATTAATTTGATTATCTAATGATTTTACTTGTAAAATGTAAACTCCGTTTGGAATTAAGCTAACATCAAAATTTAAATTATTGTCTCCTTCCTGTAATTCTTCTTGATATGTAACTATAGTTGCTCCTTTCATATCAAAAAGTTTAATAGAAATTTTATTATTTTGTATAGCATAAAAATTTATGTTCAAATTGTTTATTACAGGGTTGGGGTAAAAATTATATTTTATTTCACTTGTTGTTGTTTCAACAATATCTAATTGACTACATGGGTTATTGAATCGTGTAATATTACTCGAACTAGAGCATGTAGTTATATTTACTGGTGAAGTACTAAAATCCATCATCCAATTTCCTCCTTCATCACAAGAAATATCATTATTTAAATTAGTTATTCCAATAGCACCTGGTGCTAATCCATAATGCATTACTGCATTTATATCTATAACATGCTTTAAACCATGAGCATGTCCTAATTCATGTAATATAATTGAATATAAACTTTGTTGACCTGATGGAACTGTACTTCCTAAAGTATCGCAATAAAAATTGTAAGTAGTATCAAGAGTTATATCTGTTTCAAAATGTATATATTCGCCACAAACACCACTCCATGATGTGGTTCTTGCATAAGCAGAGCTATTAGGTATATTCCCTAATCTAATTATACAAATTGTATCATTCAAGGGAAGTGTGTCAGAGTAAATCGTATCCGCCCCCATGTACCAATTAATTCCTGTTAGACATTTCCAATCTCTGAGAGCTTTGTCAATTACATCTTTCATTGCCCCATTCTTATAATTTGCAACCGCAGTATCACAATGAAAAACATAAGCTTGACTAAATTCATTACGTGGTGTTAAAATATATGGGTTTTTAGAAGAATGATTGCTAATAGAATATTTAATCTTTAAAGGTGATGGACTTATTGCAAAATCACCTGCATCAGTAAATACTTTAAAAGTACCTGTACCTGCTGGTAAACCTTCATTTGCTATATTGTTAACCATAGCAGTATCGTAAGAAGGAACCTTTATTTGAATTAAAGTATCAGACCATAAAACATAATCCAATGCGTCTAAGTATATATCAGATGTACCACCATCATCTGCATTTTTCATGAAAATTACTCCATCACCCCTTGTGTCACCAAATTGAAATCCTCTAATATTTAATACTTCTCCAATACCACCTGCTACCTCAAGTGGACTAAACTCAGTTATTGTAGCTACACAATTAGGTACTGATTCTATTTGATTATGCTCTATGAATTCGTAGTATGTAGAAAATGTATCTGCTGGAAAGTCTGCATAAGCAGAGTAATCTATCATCATACTTGGTCCGAAAAATGTAGCTGTATCTTGTAGAATAATACTTGAGTTAATATTACAATCGAGTATTTCCATTTTAATATGCATAATACTCTGAGGCGTTGTTAATATAGGTGCTTTACACTGAGAAAATGTTGTTTCAAGTGCAGGAATTAATACAGTAAATGAGTTATCATCACTTGGAATTGGTGCAGAATAACAGTTTGGGTCAGAATTTAATGTACCTCTTGTTACAATTATATTGTTATTTGAGACAACATTGCTCCCAAACACAGAGGTATTATATTTTAACCTTATTCCTGACTGGTCAAGGTAACCTATACCAAGGTCATCTTTTACTGTAATATCAAACTCTAAGTACTTAGTAGTATTACCTGTAATTATTAGATTTTCGGTATTGTAAAATATTTTTCCATTATCTCTATCTTGATTCTCTCTTGTGTAGAATCTACGTTGCAGTTCAATGTATGAAATTAAACTATCAAAGTCAGATTTAAGGTAATTAGGAAAAGTTATATCTAAATCAACCTGTTGATTAGTAGAACTATTTGTTGGAAAACTTAACTTTTTTTCACAATCAATAAAGGATAGACCTGTAATAGCTTCAGTAGAATTGTATAGTAAATTTAAACTATCATAATTATTCCAAATATCTGATGCATTAATTCCTTGTCCATCCCACCAATACCTAATAAAAGATTGATTTTCAAAAGATGCTTCAAGTTTTTCTGGATTTGTTTCAGAATAAAAATCTACAATACTTACAGGTCTATTTGTTTGAGAACATAGAAAAATTCCTTTACTCCCTTTACTTAAAGTTAAGGTGTGTGTAACTTCTAATCTTTCTGAAATCATATCACCACCTAAAGTTATTATCTCAATTGTTCCGCATTCAATATCTCCTTTAAGTAATTTTGTTATTTCAACTGTATTTGATGTGTGTATATATCTACCATCATGCGAAAAATAAGGCTCCGAACTTATCACTTCACCTTCAAAAATATAGTTAACTGAATTAATTCTATCAATTATACTAATGGGTATTTCTTGACCGAATAATTGAGTTAATACTGTTAAATGTACGATAAGTAATGTTAATTTTCTCATAATTTTATTTTTTATTTAATGACTTACAACGGGAGTCTGCGCACAAACTCTTTTTTTATTCAAATATAGTATTTTTTTGCTGTTTTAAAGC
>DQTE01000274.1 GCA_015662905.1 Crocinitomix sp.
ACAAACCCTCCATAAAAAGAAGTAATTATTTGTTTGCTCTGTGGTGGTACATCAATCATCCCTGTAGTTTTAACTATTTCAGGAAAATTTTGTTTTGATAATGCTCCAAACTGCATTTTATTTACATCAAACTGTTCTTGTGTAATAACAATGTCTTCATGTTTATCATTTTTATGTGATGCATCACTCTCTGCATGATCGTGACCATGATTGTCTGTTTGTGTTTCTTTATTTTTACAATTCGTTAATACAAATATTGTAATTATTAGGATTAGTATATTTTTCATTTTTATGTGTTTTTTATATTGTCAAATTATTTATTTCAATGATTATTTGGTTGTATTGATAAAGGCTTTCCAGATAAGAAAGCTTAATGTCATAAGCATTTTTAATACTTTGTATGTATTGAAAAAAGTCTATTTCGCCTTCTTTAAAAGATCTTTCGGCGGTTTTAACTATTGCTTTTGATACTATTTCTCCTTCCGTTTTATAATAATCTAAACTCTCTTGGTACTTTATCTTTTCTAATAAAAGTTGTTTCTGTTTGGATAGTAAATTCTGTCTATAATTTTCTAATGCTTGTTTATTTATTTCGGTATCTATTTTAGATGCATTAATCTTAGATTTTAAACTTTTTCTGAATAATGGTATTTGCATTCCTACCTGAAAAGTTTGAATACTACCGTTATAAAAAGAATTATCGCCATAACTATACGCTAAATTAAAATCTGGTAGAACTGCTTTTTTATTCGATTTTGTTTTGGCATTTAGGTACTGTTCTTGTGCTGTAAACCAGTCTAGCCCTTTGTTATTTTCAATTGTAATATCTTTATGTATTTTTATATCAAAATTTTCTTTTTTTATTGAAAACTCATCTTCAATCTGAACAATTTGCTTGATTTTTATTTTTGCTATTTCTACTTCATTTGTTGCTTGATTGTATTGTATTTGAATTTGTCTGTATTTAGATTTTGCTGTTATTTTTTCAAGATAATTACTTTCTCCAAGTTCAAATTTACGATTAGAGTTATGCGTAAATTTACTATACAAACTATCTAATTTTTGATAAACACGAGCTTTCTCATTTACATAAAGATAATGTTGGTAAGCTAATTCTAATTTTTTATTAATTACTTGTTTTTTAATTTCGAGATTAGCTTGGGCAATAGTAATTGCCGATTTTCTTAAATTTTTATTCGCTTTATAAACACTCGGCAAATTAAACCCTTGGGCAATTCCGTAAGTACTTAATACACCAATACTTTCAGTGATTTTATCATTCTCATAATTATAAAACACTTTAGTTTTACCTAAATCACTTGGTGCTTTTGCTAATAATTCTTTTTGATTTATCTGTAAACTCAACGCTTTTAATTCCAAATTATTTTTGTAGGCTTCTTGTTTTAATTCTACTAATGATAATGGTTCATTTTGTGCATAGCTCCCCAACAAAAAAAACAAAAATATAACAGTTACTATTGTGTTTTTTCTATTTTTTAGATGAAATTTCTTACGTGCTCTTTTACTATCAAAAATAGCATATAAAACTGGTAATACTAATAATGTAAGTAATGTAGATGTAATTAAACCTCCTATCACTACAGTTGCTAATGGTCGTTGCACCTCAGCTCCTGCTCCATTAGACACTGCCATTGGCAAAAATCCTAATGCTGCTGCTAGTGCTGTTAACAACACGGCTCTTAGCCTATTCTTAGCTCCAAATACAATAAGTTCATCATCTGTATTCATACCTTTATTTTTCAATTCTTTAAACTCTTCTATTAATACAATTCCATTTAAAACTGCGATACCAAATAAGGCTATAAACCCCACTCCTGCCGAAATACTAAATGGTAAATCTCTAATCCATAAAAAGAGAATTCCTCCTACTGCTGCAAATGGTATTGCTGAGTAGATTATTAATGCTTCCTTTGCCGATTTGAATGCAAAATAGAGTAAAACAAAAATTAACACCAATGCTATAGGTACTGCAATGATTAGTCTTGCTTTTGCAGATTGTAAATTTTCAAATTGCCCTCCATAAGTAATGGTATAACCTACTGGAATTTTAATTTTTGTTTCTATAACCTGCTTTATATCATCTACTACCGATTGTAAATCACGATTTCTTACATTAATTCCAACTACAACTCTTCGTTTAGTATCATCTCTAGATATTTTTGCTGCTCCTTTTTTATAGGTAATACTTGCCAATTCACTTAATGGAATTTTCCCTCCTGTTGATAAATCAATATATAAATTTTGTAAATCACTTATATCTTTCCGATTGGTTTTATCTAAACGCAATACCAAATCAAATTTCTTTTCACCTTCAAAAATACTTCCTGCTCTATGACCCGCAAACCCCATAGCAATCATTTCGTTTAAATCTTCTATATTTAATCCGTAACGTGCAATTTTATTTCGGTTAAACTTTACATTCATTTGTGGTAATCCTGCAGTTTTTTCTACTGTAACATCTGCCGCTCCTTCAATACTTGCTATGGCTCGTTTTATCTCATTAGCTTTATTCTCTAGTACATCTAAATCTTCTCCATAAATTTTAATTGCAATATCTGAACGTACTCCTGAAATTAATTCATTAAAACGCATTTCTATAGGTTGTGTAAACTCTACTTCCATATTCGGAATAATCTCTAACGCTTTTTTAAATTTATTTGCCAATTCATCTTTTGTTTTTGCTGAAGTCCACTCTCCTTTAGGTATCAAAGTAATCATTACATCACTTTCTTCCATAGACATTGGATCTGTTGGCACTTCTGCCGCTCCTATTCTACTTACCACTTGCTTTACTTCTGGAAAAGTTTTTAATATCTGCTCTATTTTTGTAGTTATTTCTACTGTTTTCGCTAATGATGTTCCTGTTTTTAATACTGGCTGAATTACAAAATCTCCTTCATCTAATGTAGGGACAAATTCTGCTCCCATGGTAGAAAATATATAGAATGATATTGCTAAAATAATCATTGCTCCTCCAATAACTACTTTCTTTGTTTTTAGCGCCCAACGAATTATTGGTTCATATAAATTGGTTAAAAATTGCATTAACCGAACTGATATATTATTTTTAGATAATTTGGTTGGCTTAATTACCAGAGATGCCATTGCTGGCACATAAGTTAATCCTAAAATCATTGCTCCTATTAAAGCAAAACTAAAAGTCATTGCCATAGGTCTAAACATTTGTCCTTCAATGCCTCCTAAGGTTAAAATTGGTATAAATACTATTAGAATAATTAGTTGTCCAAATATTGCTGATGACATCATTTTTGAAGCTGCTCCATGAGTCACATCATCTCTAATATCTTGTGACTGCATTTTATTTAAGCCATTAAAATCATCTCTTTTTGAGGTTATTTGAAAGGCAACAAACTCCACAATAATAACTGCTCCATCAATAATAATTCCAAAATCTATTGCTCCTAAACTCATTAAATTTGCATCTATATCAAAAAGATACATTAAGCCTAATGTAAATAACAAGGCTAGCGGAATTACAGATGCTACTACTAATCCTGACCTCCAACTCCCTAGTAATAAAATTACTATAAAAATTACTATTAAACTTCCTAAAATCAAATTTTCATAAATAGTAAATGTAGTTTTTGCTATCAACTCACTTCGGTCTAAAAATCCATTGATATATACTCCTTCTGGTAATGATTTTTCAATCGATTTAACTCTATCTTTTACCGCTTCAATTACCTGTTTTGAGTTCCCTCCTTTAAGCATCATTACTTGCCCAAGTACTTTCTCTCCTTCTCCGTTTGCTGTAATTGCACCAAATCGCATGGCAGATCCATAACCTACGTTAGCAATATCTTTTATTAAAATTGGCAATCCATTTTTATTGGTTACTACCGTATTTCTAATATCATCTAATGATGTCATTAATCCTTCTCCACGGATAAAATACGACTGATTTGTTTTTTCTATATAACCTCCTCCTGCAACACTATTATTTTTTTCTAATGCTGTAAAAACATCTGCTGTAGTAATGTTCATTGCATTAAGTCTTGCTGTATTTATAGCAACTTCATATTGCTTTAGAAAACCTCCCCAAGTATTAACTTCTACTACGCCTTTAATTCCTGAAAGTTGTCTTTTTACAATCCAATCTTGAATAGTCCGTAATTCTGTTGCTGTATATTTGTCTTTATAACCTTCTTTTACATCTAATATATACTGGTAAATCTCTCCTAATCCCGTAGTTATTGGTCCCATTTCTGGAGATCCAAATCCATCTGGTATATTTTCTCTTACCGAAATTAATTTTTCGGATATGAGTTGCCTTGGTAAATAAGTTCCCATACTTTCTTCAAATACAATGGTGACTACTGATAATCCGAATTTTGATATGGAACGTATTTCTACAACTCCAGGTAAATTAGACATTTCTAATTCTACTGGATAGGTAATAAATTGCTCTATATCTTGTGTAGAAAGATTTTGTGAAGTTGTTATGACTTGTACTTGATTATTGGTTACATCTGGTACTG
>DQTE01000181.1 GCA_015662905.1 Crocinitomix sp.
TAATTATTTCTTCATCTAATTTATTTATATATCTCATATTTGTATTATACTGTTTTTGATGATTTATTTTAGTTAGGTACTTATCTACCTTTTTCGCTAAAGCCATACTCTCCTCTCATAAGAACTCCTTGTATTGTGTTTCTTCTTGGTTCGTTGATTTTCTAGTAAAGATAATTCTAAGATGTCTTGCTTTGAAAAAAACGTTTATATATCTCTATTTCAAGAATACTTTTTTGTAACTCTTTAGTTGTTTGGAAGAAAAACCTTATTTGAATGGAGAAATCCTTTTAGGCAAGTCTTATTTTTTATTTTAAAGATGCTTGTGATGTGGCATAACTAATTAAGCTTCTTCAACCTTTATATAAATCTCTTCTAAAAGTTTTTTATAAGTTCTAATTTCTTTTCGTATCTCAATACATTTTTTTGCAGTAAAGGGTATGTTTCCAATAACTTTACATACATTGTTATTTTCATCTACTCCATCACATTCTTCAATATGAGCGAATTTATTTCTCATGCCCAAAATATTTTGAATATATGGTTTAGAAAATTCTTTTTTACCAATAGGTTCTGTAATGTCCAACTTATCTAATATTTCTCCTGTTGCGTATGCTTTTTTATTAGCATCAATAAAACCTGCTTGTTTTAATAACATTGAATATTCAATTGTTTCTATTTCTGTAGTAAACTTTTCTACTTTATTTAAATTTTTAGTATTAGACTTTTTAATTTGTTTTAAAGTATATTTTTCTAAATGTCTATTTTCAATTTTTTCTGCTCCTAATAATAGGATTTTCTCCTTTAATCTATCTAATTCAGCAACCTCTGCCATAATCAAACCACGAAGATTATTTACATCTTGAACTTTTTTAATAGTAACATCAATCACATCTGTAACCTTTTCTTCAAAATCTGTTTGATTTCGACTGGTAACATATACCCCTTCAATATTGTTTTGATTAACTTTCTCTCTAACAGCCTGTAAAGATGTTGAATAGAAAATGATATCAGTAAGAATACGATTCCCTCGAATTTGAGAGATTAATTCATCTCCTGTTTTATCATGGTCAAGATTTAAATCTATCAAAAACAAATCATATACCTTTTGATGTGATGCTTCTTTCTCCTTCTCCTCAAACTCAGCGAAACTTCCATAAGTTTTAATATTAGCCTCAAAACCTAAATCCTCTAAATATTCTTCTAAATAACTTTTATGATTTTTGAAAAATTCTTCTCGATCATCTATCCATAATATTTTGTAATCTAATGTCATCTCTTAAACCCTATTGTCATACTTACTCCCTTAGAAGAATTTTTAATTAATGCTATATCCCCATTCATGGATTGAATAATTTTTTTAACATGATATAAACCTAACCCTGAACCTTTAGTTGTGGTAAATCCTTTTTCAAAAACTTTCTGAATATCTATAATAGTTCTATCTAATCCTATTCCATTATCTACAAATAAAATCTCTAGTTTATCAGCCAAAACAACAAAAGATATCTGTAATTGATTGGCTTTAGCTTTTCTAGCATTATTAATTATATTATCTATAATAATAGTCATCTCCATTGGTTTGAAATTCATTATAAATTCATTAATATTATGTTTTACATCAACATTAATTTTATTATTTGAAATAACTTTATGAATATTTAAAATATACTGCTCAATAAAAGCAATCATATCTTTTTTGATTGTTTCTGAATTTGTTAAGAAGTCAGCTTTTGTTGCATATTTATTAATTGCTATAATTTTTTGATTGGCGATAGAAATATCATCTAAAATATCTAAAACTTCGTCTTTACTCACAGTATCTTTTTTATCCATTTTTCGCTTAAAATTTGTTATTGAACCATTTATTAGTTCAGCATTAATTCCTATGTGGTGTTGTAAGTTAACTAATTCATCTTCAGTAAGTGTTCGTTCTGACTGAAAAAATAAAACTTGTTTTTCTTTTTGTTTTTTCTCAATTTTTAATTGTTGAATCTCTTGAGTTTTTTCCTCTATCTTTAACTCTGTTTCCTCTGCAACATCTTGAATATCTTTAATCGTTTTTTCAACCTTTGAAAGTTGACTAATGACTTTATCAGCATTTACTTTACCACTTGTCAAGTCAGCTTTAATGCTTTTTATTATACCTTTAGCAGAAGCATCTTCTTTTTCTTTAATATGCTGTTCAAGTTTTTTCCCGTAATGTACACTAATTGTATCTTCTGTATTTGCAAGTTTTTTAATAATTTCAAGTAAAGCATAAAAGCGTTCATCATCATTGAGGTTTACATAATCATTAGTAAGCATTCTTCCCCAATCAATAATGCTAACTGTATACTTCTCTAAACGTTTAAGAGTTTCATAGAACAACGCTTTAAATTCACTATATGCTTCATTTTTAATTAGGCCATCACCCCGACTTGATGTTTCTCTTAAATACTCAGAACTACTACCTATATCAATAAAACCAATTACTTCTCTTGTCCCTAAGTATCTTGCATACCCTTGTCCTTTTCTTACATCCATTGCTAATGGGTCTTCACCTCTTTCTCCATACGGGTAAATACGAATCCCATTTTTATAAACGAAAATATGACCATATCCAACTGGTTCTATCCCCATTCTTCTTGTAAAAGTACTTTTTGCAGATTGATTTAAAAAATAAACTACATATTCTATATCATGTAAATATTGGTATTTATTTGCTTCTTCAATTTCATAAACTAATTCATTAGCTTCATACAACGAAGTTTTAACAAGCCACTCGTTATTCCTTTCAAAAATTTTTGTTTCAATTCTAGTAGTTTTTAAATCTATAGTTTGAAAAATTAAATTTTCTATTTTTCCATTAACTCTTTTAGCGTATTTGTCATTTTTTTTATCTTCATTTTTTTCATCTTCTACATGTAAATAAATTTTAAAATTATCATTTTTATTTGATTTACTTGGATTAATTAATTTAGCTAAATCATCTTTGAGTTTAAGTAACTTCTTTCTATCCCATTTTGCTCTTAATTTAGAAATTTTTAGAGTTGTTCCACTATCATTTTTCTCTATTTTAGTCTCATGTTTAACACTTATATCTATAAATTCTTTTTTTGCATCTTCTTCAAATTTTTCCCAATTGACATCAAGTGTTTCCATTTGATTACTATCTTTTGTTGTTTCCAATAATAAATTTCTTCCTAATCTATCACACGAAAACCTACCAATTCCTTTCGCTCCTGCATATGTTCTTTTAATATTTATTTTATTTCTGAAATCTTCACTATCTTCAGTACCATCTTTTTTAGCTGAGTAAGCAAGAAATAACCATTTATTTTTCAAATCAATAAAACTCATTCCTTTACCATTATCAACGATTTTAATGGAAGCATTATCATTATCTAAATTTTCAAAATATATATCTACTTGTGTTGCATATGCATCATAAGAATTTTTAACAAGCTCAAATATAGCAATTAAATCATCATTAATCAAATCTCTACCAATAATATCTTTTAGTGCTGAACTAACTTTAAATTGCATATCTTGTGGCATTAAATCATCTCCCTCAAAACTAACCCTGCTTGTTCTCCAAATAATGGAGGTATAGCATTACCTATCTGTGAATAACGAGGAACATCTACTCTTCGTCTCTCTCCACCCGTTGTATATTTTCCTCTAAACAAATAAGTATCAGGAAATGATTGGATACGAGCATACTCTCTTACTGTTAAGATTCGGGGTTCACAATAGTGAATATAGTCATCAGGTAATGTAGTCAAAGTTGGTGTACAAGAATCTTGACATAGTGGCACAACAGTATGTTTTTTTAAATTAAACTTCTCTTTTAATTTGTCATCAATAGATTTATTTGGAACACCATGTTTTAAAATATATTTGAATTTTTTAATTGTATCTTCTCGATGATTTGCAAACCTATGACTATCTGCAACTGTATTTGTTAATCTCTTTTTTTCTCTCATTAACTTCTGATAATCACTATTAGCTTCTGAATATAATCCTGCTTTAAAACTTTTTGTATCAGGAGATACAGTTGTACCATGTTCTTGTAAAAGGTCAGAGATTGCATCACTCAAAGATGTTTTATCTGATATATTTTTAGTTTTAAAAAAGTCTGCTCTATTTTGAACTAACTTTTCAAAAAAATCTTTAGCTTTACCTTTTTTAGTTGCAACTAAAATAAACCTTTGTCTCTTTTGGGGTACACCATATTCTGAAAAATCAACTATTTCACCATGAACATCATAATCAAGCTTTTGTAATTTTTTCCAAACATATTCAGAATAAGCTTGACCTCTAGTATTTCCTTTTTTAAAACCTATAGTAAAGCCTTTAACATTTTCAAAAAATAAAACTTCTGGTTCAACGTACTTAACAAATTGGATATAGGAATCTATTAATTTATTCCTATCATCACTTTCATTTCGTCGTCCTGCCATAGAAAAACCTTGACAAGGAGGACCTCCAGCAATCAATTTTATTTTTCCTCTTAATGAAAGAAGTTCATCTTTATACTCTTTAATAATCTCATTGATATCATAATTTTTCTTCTCTAACCAAGAGGGCCAGGAAAAATTATTATTTTTATCTATGAGATTATATTTCAATGTTTCAAAGGCATCAGGACTTTTTTCAACAGCGAAAAGTCCTTTCCAACCAGCATTATGTAAACCTAATGCAAGTCCTCCACATCCTGAAAAAAGGTCAATATATGTTAAATCTTTCATTTTAATAACCTTATAAATATTTTAATAATTAACAAATTATACATTAAAAAAAAGAATTTTTCCTGGATATGAAATTTATTTATATATCATGTAAAACGTAAACCTAAATCCCCCAATTCAATCCATCAAAATTAAGCATTTTATAACCTATCAACACCTCCAAAAATACTTCCAAAAAGGAACAACCTCTACCCCTTCAACCTCTTCTTCTTGATTATAAGTTAAAAGAACACTCTTAGA
>DQTE01000087.1 GCA_015662905.1 Crocinitomix sp.
CAAGAAAATGCATATAAAATCCTTAAACTTTATGATATAAAGCATATTACAACGCCTTACGAAATAATATAACAATATAAATGTAGTGCCTTGATGAAAAATCAACACACTGCATATCTACGTATTAACTTAAAAAATGTGCGAAGTCAGGAAAAGAGCAAACGTTATTTATGATTTGGGTAAAAGATGAAGTAAGATTACATAAGCATAACTATCATATTGAAAATGTTTATGTAATATCTGGTAAAGGTGAGTTTAGGCTGAGCGATAAAATATTTCAAATCAAAAAAGGAGATTATATTAATATTCCAAAAAACACACCTCATTCAGTTAAAGTTACATCACGCGTAAACCAATGCAGGTTTTATCTATTCAATCGCCACAATTTAAGAGAGTAGATAGAGTATTTATAAAATAAGAATAATAAAAATACTATTCAAGCTCTTCTTGTAAAGCTATCATTTTTAGCGTAGCTATGGCACATTCAACACCTTTATTACCGTGTTTACCGCCAGAACGGTCAATGGCTTGCTGTTTGTTGTTGTCTGTCAATACGCAAAAAGAAACGGGGGTGTTATATTCTAAGTTAACTGCCATTAAACCTTGTGTTGCACCTTGACAAACAAAATCAAAATGTTTAGTTTCTCCCTGTATTACACTCCCAATAGCAACAACTCCATCAATATCTTCATCTGACTCTAATAATATTTGACAACCCAAAGGTAATTCAAATGTGCCAGGTACGTGTTTTACAATGATATTATTCTCTTTTACTCCGTTATCAAGAAAAGCTTGCTTAGCGCCTTTAAGTAAGTTTCCTGTTATGTCATAATTCCATTCAGAAACAACAATGCCAACTTTAAAGTCGGCACCGTTTGGAATTTCATCTCTATTGTACTCTGATAAGTTTTTATTAACTGTAGCCATTATTTGGTAGCTCTTGTAATGTATTTTTCAATGTCTTGCCCCTCAGCGGTTGTTGCGTATTCTTCTTTAATCTTGGTGTAAACTCTTACGGCATCATTATATTGTCCTAACTCTTCGTAAGCTAAACCAGCTTTCATTAAAAACATTGGTGAAGTAAAATCATT
Source organism: Crocinitomix sp. (assembly GCA_015662905.1). GTDB lineage: Bacteria > Bacteroidota > Bacteroidia > Flavobacteriales_D > Crocinitomicaceae > Putridiphycobacter. The sequence goes on from DQTE01000087.1 coordinate 1,092, forward strand.
AGGTTCTCGGTTTGCTGCTTTTTCAAAATAATCAACTGCTGTTTCATAATCTCCTAACTCAATGTAACAATCTCCTTGTAATCCAATTGATAAAGTACCAATGATAACATCTTCAACATCTGTGTTTTTGAAATAGTCAATTGCTGCTTCATAGTTTTCTCTTTCCATCTCAATAATCCCCATACTGTAATTAGCAATGTCCCCACCGGAAGTTCCTTCGTATTCACTGGCAATTTCTTCAAATCCAGCATATTCTCCCGAACCTTGAGCTGCTATTTCCAAAGAATCATTTTGAAAATCGTAAAGGGCATTCCAAACTTGCTCTTGAGATTCAATATCTTTAGGCTCCGAAATGAACTTTTGGTAAACAATGAAACCCAAAATTAGCACAATGATTCCTATGCCTCCGTAAACAAAAATGTTTTTATTTTTTTCAAAAAAGTTTTCAGTTGAGGTTAGTTCTTCAAACTCAACATTTGTTTGATTTGCTTTTGTGTTTTTTTGCTTAGCCATTTTCAAATTTAATTAATGAGCGCAAAAATAATTTTTTTTTACTTCAAAACCAAACATTCCCCATATTTTAATTTTTGTGCCTACCTTAAATCACCTTTTTTACTAAATTTACGTGCAACAAATGTAGTTTATGCTCAAGAAAGGAACTTTTTTAACAGATGTTTACCTTGTTTTGATGCCCATTTTATATGGGGTCGTTTTTTATTGTATATCCCCTTTGGAAAGCACAGACGAATTTTATTTGTTTCTTTTTATAGTTTTTGCTTTAAACTATATGCTATTAGATGTGTATAAACAAAACATTCCTTTTAAAAAAGTGTTGTTTTCAGCGTTACTAAGTCGATTAGTTTTACTATTTGTACCGCCAAATCTATCTCCAGATTTTTACAGGTTTATTTGGGATGGTGAGTTGTTAAATATGGGGATAAATCCTTACGCACACACACCAGATGATTTAATCTCTTTCTCGGGTTTTTACGATAAGGAGTATATGCGAATGGTTTATCACGGAATGACAGACTTATCAAAGCAACATTTTAGTAATTACCCTGTGTTAAACCAATTGTTTTTCTTTATACCTACCTATTTTTCCAATTCTATTTTTGGAAATGTTTTAGGATTTAAAATCATAATTTTAATAGCCGATATTGCTAACATTTTTATGATTAAAAAAATACTAACCATTTTAAAAATAAAGAGTTCAAAATTGATTTTATATGCCTTAAACCCTTTGGTTATTATCGAACTAGTAGGTAATCTTCATTTTGAAGGTGTAATGATTTTTTTTATTTTATGTTCTATTTACTTTGTGATTAATCAAAAACATAACAATTCAGGGTGGATGATTGCGGGCATTTTTTTGTCTTTAGCTGCTCAGGTCAAACTAATTCCGCTTATGTTTATTCCTTTTTTTTACAAGAATTTAAACTGGAAAAAAGCAATTGGGTTTACAGCTGTTGTTATGATGGTGTTTTTAATAATAGGTTTGTACTTATGGACAGATAAAATTTATGTAAATCAAATGTTGCAGTCAATTAACGATTATTTCATAAGTTTTCAGTTTAATTCTTCAGTTTTCAGTATTATTAATCACTATATGTCTAAAAGTTACGGATGGAATACAACATATATTGTAGGTCCTTTGCTTTCTAAAATATCTTTAGTTTTGATTGTGTTGTTAGCACTTTTCAGGAACTATAAGTCAAACATTGATGTCATTAAAGGAATTCTATTTTCACTCATAATTTACTATATCTTAGCTACAACAGTTCATCCGTGGTATATTACAGTGGTTTTAGTATTAAGTATTTTTACAAATTATACTATAGGATATGTTTGGTCTATTGTTGTAGTATTAAGCTACTTTATTTACTTACAGTCAGAAAATTCAGGTTTAATCAAAGCTACAGAGTATCTAATATTATCTATAGTTTTAATAAGAGATTTGTATCATAATAAACGCAATGATGTATTTGGATTTAATTTTAGTTCATTTTTTAAGTGTTTTTAGTAGAAAAAAACGATTACATTTTGTTAGTTGAATCTACACACAATAAAATATATTATGATTAACCGCAATTATACCTTTGGCAAGAGGAAGAAGCCTTTAGAATAGGTAAACACGATATGAGGATGCGTCCAATATACCGTTGGACAAACAAAAGAATAGAAGCCCATATAGCTATCTGTTTTATGGCTTTATCGTGTATGTAGTTTGCCGAATATGAAATTGCCACGAGATATAAAAAATTACTCCTGCTGAAATAAGGTATCTTTTAAAACAGGTTCAAATATCAATACTAAAAGACACCTCTATCAATAAATTATATGCATTACCTTCTAAAACACAAGAAAATGCATATAAAATCCTTAAACTGTATGATATAAAGCATATTATAACGCCTTACGAAATAATATAACAATATAAATGTAGTGCCTTGATAAAAAATCAACACACTGTATATCAACACACTAGCTTAAAAAATGTGCGAAGTCAGGAATAAATTGGATAACGAATCTTATTCTATCAAGTTCTACTCTAATCCCAATGAAGGTCAATTTTCAATTACTATTAAAACAAAAAGTCAAAAAGACTATTAATGAATAATGTGGAGGTTTTTATTTACAACCAACTAGGACAAAAGGTTTATAGCAATTTGTTTTATACATCAGAGCAAACTATTAAAACCAA
>DQTE01000239.1 GCA_015662905.1 Crocinitomix sp.
GGTTTTAGTCAATTGATTAATAATGAACTCGGTAATAGAGTGAAGCGCGCAGGCTTTTCTTACAGCGATATGATTAAAATTCCTATAATTACTTCATCACTTTAGTATCAAAAGTTTTTAAAAACATTACCCCTACAACACGACTTAAAATATTTGTTTTTAGGTTTATAAGTCTTTCTGGGAAATGGGTTTATCAAGGTCGAAGGTGGATTTTGAAACTCTACACAAAACGAAACTACGAACAACTCTTGCTGTAATAAAGGTCTTATTTTTAATATCTTAGGAAATATACGCTCTATAATCAAAATTAATATACTGTTTATCAAACATTTATAGCACTATTAAATATAATGGAAATCACTTTTTAATAGTAAGTATAAAATCTAAAAAAAATGTATAAATGAGTAAAAACCAACTCAAAAAACAAAAAACAAGAAAAAATTATTCGAAAAACGCGAAAATTAAAACCTAAAAACAAATATTTTAAGACTTTTTATTAGCTTGAGGTTTTAAGATAAAATAAAAACCTTATATTTACGGTTTAACTAAAATGAAAAAAACAATACAAAAAATAACTTTTTTCTTTGAAATGCGTTCCTTTGGAGTGAGCACTTGGTTTGCTCAAAAGTTAAGAGTTGAAGTTTCTAGAGTAAGACTGTTTTTTATATATTTCGCTTTTATAGGATTAGGGTCGCCTATTTTAATTTATTTAATTATGGCTTTTATTTTAGAACATAAACATATTTTTAAACTGCAAAAAAAACGAAAAACCATTTGGGAACTTTAATGAGAAAACATTTTAAATATTTTTCAAAACTTTATTTTGCCTTTGGGTTAATTGTAACAATTATTCTGATTGGTACAATTGGATTTATGTTTGTTGAAGATTGGACATTTCTAGATTCTCTTTATATGACCATTGTTACGGTTTCAACTGTTGGGTTTGGAGAGGTTCACGAATTAAGCAATGCAGGGAAAATGTTTACTGCTTTCTTAATTGTAACAAGTTTTGGTACATTTACCTATGCTGTTTCTGCTGTTACAACTTATATAATTGGAGGAGAATATGTTAAATATTATAAAGAACTTAAAAATATGAAAAATCTAGAAAAATTAAGTGGACATACTATTGTTTGTGGATACGGTAGAGTTGGTAAACAAGCCGCTCACGATTTAAGATTTTACAAAAAAAAATATGTTATTATTGAGCGTGATGCCAATATTGCTTTGTCTGAAAATGACGAAAATAACGAAATCTTCATTAAAGGGGAGGCTACTGACGATCATATACTTATAAAAGCTGGTCTTAAAAAAGCTTCTGCTTTAATAACTGCTCTACCCAAAGATGCAGATAATTTATTTGTGGTGCTTTCTGCAAGAGAATTAAATCCAAAACTAAAAATAATTTCAAGAGCGTCCTCATATTCTACAATGCGTAAATTAAGAATTGCTGGAGCAGACAATGTTATTATGCCTGACACTGTTGGTGGCGCACACATGGCGTCTTTAGTCGTAAATCCTAACGTAATGGAATTTTTAGATTTAATTCAAGTATCAGGAAAGGCTTCTGTTAATCTTGAAGAAATTAACTTTAAACAAATACCTGACGACCTAAAATACTGCACAATTGAAGACTTAAAACAAAAAGCGATGGCTGGTTGTAATGTTATAGGTATCAAAAAAAGCGATGGTGAATATATTATTAATCCTCCAAATAGTACTAAGATAACACCTGGGTCTAAATTGTTTGTATTAGGAAATCCTGAACAAATTAGATTACTAAATGAAAAATTTGGAATTTAGATGAAGATTTTAGTTACCGGCTCTAACGGCCTACTCGGTCAAAAAATTGTTAAACAATTAAACCAAAAAAGTATTATATTTTTAGCCACATCCAAAGGAGAAAATAGAAATTCGAACTGTAAAGACCAAAACTATTACACTTTAGACATCACTGACCAACTAGCTGTTGAAGATATTATATCAAAATTTAAACCAACACATATTATTAATACGGCAGCAATTACAAACGTAGATTATTGTGAAGACCACCAAGACCTCTGCAAAAAAGTAAACGTTAACGCTGTTAACATTTTGTTTGACATTTGTAAAAAAAATCAAATACACTTTATACACCTATCAACAGATTTTGTATTTGACGGGACATCTGGACCATATAAGGAAACCGACCAACCTAACCCTTTAAGTGTTTATGCCAAATCTAAATACGAATCAGAACAAATTTTAATAAACAGTGACTATCAAAATTGGGCTATTTTAAGAACTATCATTGTATATGGCGAAGGCGAAAACCTAAGTCGTTCCAATATTGTGTTATGGGCAAAATCTGCTTTAGAACTAAATCAACCCTTAACTATTGTTGATGATCAATATAGAGCGCCTACTTGGGCTGATGACCTGGCTTGGGCTTGTATTCAAGTCGCAAAAAAATCAGTCAAAGGCATTTACCATATATCAGGACCTAAAACTATGTCTATTTACGAACTAGTTTTAGAAATAGCAGATTTTTATCAGTTTGATAAATCATTAGTGCAACCTATTAAATCAAATGCTTTAAACCAAAAAGCCCCCCGACCACCAAAAACAGGTTTTATTCTTAATAAAGCACAGAAAGAGTTAGGTTATAATCCTCTTTCATTGAGAGAAACGCTCAAATTACTCTCCTAAAAATAATTTTTATATATTTGTTAACTCAATTAAAATCACAAAATGAAAAAAATATTAACATTATTATTAGTTTTTAGTCCAATTTTAACCTTTGCACAAGATAAGGGCTTAGACCAAAAAATAGATGAATGGTTTGGCAATGCTACCGGTTGGTTTGTAAACTTAATCTTTTATCAAATTTCATTTACCGAAGACGTTAAAGTTTATTGGGTACTCTTTCCCTTAATTTTAGGGGCTTTATTTTTTACAATTTATTTTAAATTTATAAATATCAGGGGGTTTGGTACATCAATAAAAATTGTTGCTGGTAAATATGACAAAATAGAGGGCATCAAAAACCATAAAATTGAAGTATCAGAGAAATCTGTATTTACTGATGACGGTGACATTCCAGACACTATACGTGTTGAAGGACACGAAGGAGAAGTATCGCATTTTCAAGCTTTAACAGCTGCATTGTCAGCAACCGTTGGGTTGGGAAATATCGCAGGGGTAGCCATAGCTGTTTCTATTGGTGGTGCAGGTGCTACATTTTGGATGATTGTAGCAGGCTTACTCGGTATGGCTTCAAAATTTGTTGAATGTACACTTGGTGTAAAATATAGAGATATTGAAGATGACGGTACTGTTTATGGAGGACCTATGTATTATTTAAGAAAAGGGTTAAAAGCTAAAGGACTTGAGGGATTGGGTAAAATTTTGGCTGTAATATTTGCCGTGTTTGTTATTGGAGGGTCTTTTGGTGGTGGAAATATGTTTCAAGCCAACCAAGCATTTACAATTGTTGAAAATATAACGGGTGGAGAACAGTCTATTCTGCATGGTAAAGGGTGGTTATTTGGTTTGATAATGGCTATTTTAGTAGGCATAGTTATTATAGGCGGTATTAAAAAAATTGCAAAAGTTACAGACAAAATTGTGCCTTTTATGGTAGTGATTTATGTTGCCGCTTCATTGTTTGTTATTTTTGTTAATTATAACCAAATAGGTGCAGCTTTTGGACAAATTATTGATGGTGCATTTACAGCTACAGGTATTGCTGGTGGTGCAATTGGTGTATTAGTACAGGGTTTTAAAAGGGCTGCATTTTCTAATGAAGCTGGTATAGGTTCTGCTTCTATTGCGCATTCTGCAGTAAAAACTAAATATGCTGCTTCAGAGGGTATGGTAGCTTTATTAGAGCCTTTTATAGATACAGTTGTAGTTTGTACCATGACCGCTTTAGTATTAATCATTACAGGTAATGTAAACCCTGAAAATGCAGGGCTTGATGATGCAGGAGCAATCCTTTTGACTTCTTCAGCTTTTGAATCTGCAATCTCTTGGTTTCCGTGGGTGTTAACCGTAGCTGTTGTACTTTTCGCATTCTCTACAATGATATCCTGGTCATATTATGGTTATCAAGGTTGGGCTTATTTATTTGGAAGAACTAAAAAAACAGAATATACCTACAAAATTGTATTTTTATTCTTTGTCATTATTGGATCTGCAGCTAGCCTTGGCTCGGTTATAGGCTTTTCTGACGCTATGATTTTTGCTATGATGATTCCAAACATGATAGGTCTTGTTTTATTGGCACCAGTAGTTAAAAGTGAGTTAAAGAAGTACATGAATAAAATTAAAGAACTAAAAAAAACAAATGGATAGTTTAAAATTAGCAGTTTTAATTGACGGCGATAACATACCTTCAGCGTATGTAGAAGAGATGATGGAAGAGATTGCTAAGTATGGTAATCCTACAATTAAAAGAATTTACGGTGACTGGACAAAACCACACTTAAATAAATGGAAAAAAGTTTTACTGGATAACGCCATTACCCCTATTCAACAATATGCATATACTACTGGTAAAAACGCTACAGATTCAGCTATGATTATTGATGCTATGGATATTCTTTATTCAAACAAGGTAAACGGCTTTTGTATTGTGTCTAGTGATAGTGATTTTACTAGATTAGCAACAAGACTGAGAGAAGCAGGTATGCAAGTTATTGGAATTGGAGAGAAAAAAACACCAACACCTTTTATTGCTACTTGTGATAAATTTATTTATATAGAAGTACTAAAAAATCAGTCACAACAAATGGATGAAAAACAAATACAGTCTGAACAAACTGTTGATAAAATTACTCCAAAATTAATAAAACTTATAGCGTCAACAATTGATGACTTATCTGATGATGATGGATGGGCATTTTTAGGAGACGTAGGCAGTTTATTACAGAAAAAACAACCCAATTTTGACCCCCGAAATTATGGTTTTCAAAAGTTAACCCCTATAATCAAATCTATAGGTAGGTTTGAAATTGACCAAAGAATAGGTTCTAAAAGTAAACACAAATTAATTTTTGTGCGTAACAAAAAATAATAACCGTAAACCCTATTTTTAAAATATAAATTGGTTAATGAAAACTTATTTTAATTTTAACAAAAGTCAAAAAACTGGAATTATTGTTATTGTAAGTATTATTGTTTTACAAATCGTACTTCTTAACTATCAAAACATAAGAACCATACCAAACCCCATAGTAGTTGATGATGAAAAATATCTCTTTAAAAGTCAAAAAAATAAAAAAGAAAACACCAAAAAATCAACGAAAAAAATCATAAATTATCACCCTTTTGACCCAAATAAATTTACTATAGAAAACTGGGTAAGTTTTGGTTTTTCTAAAAAACAAGCAACATCCATTATTAGCTATAAGCATAAAATAAACGGCTTTAAAAGTAAAGAAGACTTAAAAAAAGTTTATGTCATTTCTGATAAAAAATATTTAGAATTAGAACCTTATATTGAAATAAAAACGCTCAAATTTAACAAGAGTAAAGCTGTCTATTCAACTCAAAAAACAAAAGTTAAACAAAATCAAAATTTTGACATTGTTGTAGAAATAAATTCTGCAAATTACTCTCAATTAATTAAAGTAGTAGGTATTGGAGAATTTACAGCTAAAAACATCATAAAATATAAAGAAAAACTTGGTGGTTTTCACTCTAAAGAACAATTAAAAGAAGTTTATGGTATTACTGAAGAAAACTATAACCTTATTGTTCAACAAATTAACATAAATTCTTCAAAAATTTCTAAAATTAAAGTTAATGCCTGGTCTATTTCTAAACTTAAACAACACCCTTACATTAATTGGAACATAGCTGAATCCATAACTAATGAGAGGTTAAAAGGTAAACTAACTACACTTGACTTTTTAGTTGACAAAAATCAGTTAATGACTAAAAAAGAATTATTAAATTTAATGCCATACATTCAATTTTAACAAAATGACCACTGAACAGAAAGTAAAAAACGCCATAAGAGATATTACTGATTTTCCAAAAAAAGGAATTGTATTTAAAGACATTACTCCAATACTACAAAACCCCGAGCTTTGTACTGAAATCGTTAATCACGTTAAAGAAAAGGTAAGACACCTTGACATAGAAGGGGTGGCAGGTATTGAAAGTAGAGGTTTTTTAATTGGTGTTCCACTTGCAATGGCACTTAATGTCCCTTTTATTTTAATTCGTAAGAAGGGAAAACTACCTTACAAAACTGTATCTTATAAATACGATTTAGAATATGGGTCGGCTGAAATAGAGATGCATATAGATGCGGTAAAGCCAAACCAAAACATACTATTACATGACGATTTACTTGCAACAGGAGGGTCGGCTAGTGCTGCTTGTGAACTCCTCAAAATGCAAGGCGCAAACATTACTGCCATCAATTTTTTAGTAGATTTAACATTCTTAAATGGAAAACAAATCATACAAAAATACAGCAATCATATATCAAGCGTGGTGAGTTACTAAACCTTAGAAGTTGTTTAAATGATAAAATGTGAAAACGAATTATTTTGTTAATTGATAAGGCATTTTTGAAAAAGCATAGCTGAAGCTATGGTTAGAAAAAATAACGAAGGCAGACGATAAAAGAATCATGTTTTAACTTATTAATTGACTTTAAACAACTTCTTAAACAAAAAACAATTGTTACTACACTAAAAGGATATTAATTACGTTATTTGTAATATGAAAAAAATTTACTCTTTCTTTTTGATATTAAGTATTGGATTATCAGCTTGTAAAAAGGATTCAAGAGCTGCTTGGTTAAAAATAGATTCGGTTAAACTAACCACAAATGCAGTTACCGAAGGAGAAAATTCTCACGGCATTACTGATATATGGGTTTATATGGATAACGAACCGCTTGGTGTTTTTGAAGTACCTTGTGAGATACCTATTATTACTGATGAAGGCAATCATCATTTTATTTTTTATGCAGGTGTAAATCAAAACGGTATTAACAGCACAAAAATCCGCTACCCTTTTTATGATAAAGTAGAAGCCAATATTGTTCTAACCAAAGAGCAAACTGTAAACTACACCCCTAATTTTACTTACAAACAAGGTATTTCTTTTGTGGGGATGGAGAATTTTGAAGATACGGGTATTATTTTACAAAATGATCCCAATGAAGACACCACTACTATAAAAATATTATCTGCGCTTAATTACCCTAACATTGTTAAATATGGTAATAATTGCGGACACATTCATGTATCTTCAACCGACACCATTGCACAAGTGTTTACTGATATTGCTTTGAGTTTACCAAAAACAAATATTTATATGGAATTAGACTATATGAATAACAATACCTTTGCACAAGGCATGATAACATCACAAGAAATTCTAGACCCTTATCTCAGAATTAATGCCCAAGACAATGCCACAATTAAATGGAAAAAAATGTATATAAACATAGGTGAACAAACAAATTATTTAGCTTACAACTCATCTGCTTTTAACTATTATTTTGTTGTTAATTTAGACAGTGATAATGCTATTGGAGATATTTATTTAGACAATATTAAAATATTGTATTTTGAATAAAAATAGACAAACCATATTACATATTTTATTAGACCTCATCTCTTTAGCCTTAATTTGGTTTCTATTTTTCAGCTATAGAGACGTTTATATAGAACATACTGAGGTTGTTTTAGATACTAATTTTTATAAAGGCTTATGTTTTGTAACCGTGTTTTGGCTAACCTTCTACTTTATACAAGGAACCTATAGAAACGTACTAAGAAACTACCGGTTAAAAACTTTATTTAACACCTTGATAGCATCTTTATTTGGCTCTTTTATAATTTTTCTCGTATTACTGCTTGACGATATTGAAAATATTACATCTTATAAAGATTATTACAAGATGCTTATTGTGTTGTTCTCTCTACACTTTTTTATAACACTAATTCCAAGAATGATATTGATAACCTATCAGGTAAAAACAATTCATAACGGTAAATTTGGTTTTAATACCCTAATTATTGGTGGAAGTGAAAAAGCAATAGAAATTGTTGAAGAATTAAAACAACTTAAACAAAATTCGGGGCATAGGTTGGCAGGGTTTGCAAATATAAACGGCTCAGATTACAAATTAAAAAGTAAACTCAAATTTTTAGGTCACATCTCAGATGTTCATCAGATTATTAAAAACTATAAAATAGAAGAAGTGATTATTGCCTTAGAAAGTAGTGACCACGAAAAAATAACTGATATTATTACTAGTTTGAACGCTTTTGATCTAATTATAAACATTGTGCCTGACAATTATGATATATTAGCTGGTCAGGTAAAAATGAACTCTATTTTTGGCGCCTTACTCATACAAATAAATCAAGACCCAATGCCCGAGTGGCAACATTCTACTAAAAGACTAATTGATGTTGTAGCTTCTGTTTTTGCGTTAATAATTTTATTTCCTATCTTTTTAGTTATCGCTTTATTAGTCAAATTAACCTCTAAAGGACCAATATTTTTTAAACAAGAACGAATTGGCATAAACGGAAAACCCTTTCACATTATTAAATTTAGAACTATGCACGTAGGTGCAGAAAAAAATGGGCCGCAGCTATCTAGTTCTAACGATAACAGAATAACACCTTTAGGTAAATTTTTACGCAAAACAAGGTTAGATGAATTTCCACAATTTTGGAATGTATTAAGAGGAGATATGTCAATTGTTGGTCCACGTCCAGAAAGACAATTTTATATTGACAAAATATCAAAAAAAGATCCTCAATACTTATATTTACATAAAGTAAAACCTGGCATTACGTCTTGGGGACAAGTTAAATTTGGCTACGCCGAAAACGTAGATGAAATGGTACAACGTATGAAATATGATTTGCTTTATATTAGAAATATGTCCTTAGCATTAGATTTTAAAATTATGTTTTATACCGTAGCAATTATCATCAAAGCCAAAGGAAAATAATCAAAATTTAATTATTCCTAACTTTTACGTGTGTGCCCTTTGAATTTATAGGCTTTTTGCGTCATTTTATTGCGTCAACTTTAACCCGCATTATGCAATAGAATAATCAAAAGGCGGGCTAATATTCTTGATTTGTGAGAAAATTCCATCTAACCAAGGCCTTCTTTTGGTATTTAATGAGATGTTCAACACCTTTTTATTGACATGATTTACCCTCCAAGCTCCTAATGCAAAGCAATAGACTTTTAAGGTTTTTAAAGTTGATTTATTGTGTTGATTTAAGGCAAAATGTCTAAATAAACTCATCAAGTTGTAGGCTACCATTATGAACCTAAAAGAGGCTTCTGTAGCCCAAAAGTCTTTCAAACAAAAATTTTCTAACCCAAAGTCTTGCTTTAGTTCTTTGATTCTATTTTCACAGTCAGCACGAGTGTTATAAATATTCCAAACTTGGTCTAAAGGTAAGTTTAAGTTTGTAACATAGCAACTATATCGATAGCCCGGTAAGTCTTCAAAA
>DQTE01000076.1 GCA_015662905.1 Crocinitomix sp.
GGGGGATAAGCTTTTATCCCAAAACGCTTAACGTTTTATTCTGTCAAAGTCAAGAATTATAAAATCAATAACAAATCATGACTTATTCGTTAATCATTTTAAGGCACAATTCAATTTCTAATTGGTATTACTCTATTCTTTTGTTTACTGTTGCTATTTATGTTTTGTGTTTAAAAGTAAGGTTTTTTCTTGTTATTGGGATTGGGTGGGGTCATAAAAATTCTATCTTAACCTTATCAAAAAGTCTAAAAAAAAATAGATTTAACCTATTATCATACCAGCAATTGTAGCAGAAATAAGAGAGGCTAATGTTCCGCCAATAAGAGCTTTTATTCCAAATTCTGATAAAGTTTTTCTCTGACCAGGTGCTAATGAGCCTATTCCTCCTATTTGAATGCCTATTGAAGCAAAATTAGCAAAGCCACACAACATATAGGTTGCCATTATAACCGATTTATTATACATTAAATGCATTGTGTTTGAAACGTCTTTAAGCTCTGCAAGCTGAATGTATCCAACGAATTCACTCGCTGCAAGTTTTATCCCCAACAATTGCCCCATCATCATCATATCCTCTTTTGCAATACCAATTAGCCACATTAAAGGGGCAAAAATTGTCCCTAAAATAACTTCCAATGAAAGTTTTGCATAAGGGGTATTATTAACCATCCAATCATTAAGGTGAGTTACCCCTCCTACCCAGCCTAAAATACCATTTATTAAGGCGATAAAAGCAACAAACACCAAAAGCATTGCACCAACATTTACAGCCAACTTTAAGCCTTCAGTTGTGCCATTAGAAATAGCATCTAAAAAATTAGCTCCTATTTTTTCTGAAGTAACTTCAACGTCAGTATTTACCTTTTCTGATTGAGGATATAATATTTTTGAAATCACAATTGCACCAGGAGCAGCCATTACAGATGCTGCTAATAAATGTTTAGCAAATTTTAATCTTAACTCAGGGTCATCTCCTCCTAAAAAGCCAATATAAGCAGCCAAAACGGCTCCAGCAACAGTTGCCATACCTCCTATCATTACCAAAAGTATTTCAGATTTTGTCATTTTTTCTAAATAAGCTTTTATGAGTAATGGTGCTTCTGTTTGTCCTAAAAATATATTACCTGCTACAGATAAACTCTCGGCGCCAGAAATTCCTAAAATTTTAGTTAATACAAGTGCCATTCCCTTTACAATCTTTTGTATTACTCCTAAATAAAATAAAACAGACGTTAAAGCTGAGAAAAATAAAATAGTTGGCAACACTTGAAACGCAAAAATAAAACCAAAAGAATTAATATCTAAAAGTCCTCCGAACAAGAATTCGCTACCAGAACGGGTATAGTTTAAAATTTCTACAAAAAGAGAACCTACCCACTCAAAACCTGATTGTATAAAAGGGACTTTTAAAACTCCTATTGCAATTATAAGCTGAAAACTTAAACCAATGCCTACAGTTTTCCAATTAATTCCTTTTTTGTTACTACTAAATAAATAGGCGATTAGAAGTAAAAAAGATATCCCTAAAACACCCCTCCATAGTGATGTAAATGAAAATCCTTCACTCGGCTCAATCCCTGGTATGTCAATAGGTATAGATGATGCTTCGCTAACGACCTCTTGCGCAAACAATTTTGTTACTAAAAGGACAACTGTAACTAAAAAGAATTTTTTCATAAATAATATATAAATAAAGAGACTACTTCTCTTTTCGTTTTTTTATTTCATCTCTTAATTTAGAAGCTAGCTCATACTCTTCATTTTCTACAGCTTCTTTCAGTCTTAGTTCTAATTCTTCAAGGCTCAGCTCTTCTTCTTTTTTCGTTTTATTTTCTATAAACTCATCTTCTATTCCGCTTTCTATATCCTCATTTTCTAATTGAATACCCGCAGAGCTAAGAATGTTTTCAAAAGTATAAATAGGGCACCTTGCTCTTATGCCAACAGCTATGGCGTCAGAAGTTCTTGCATCAATTTCTATAGTTTTACCATCTTGTTCGCAAACAATTTTTGAATAAAAAACACCTTCAATTAGATTATAAATAACAATTTCAGTTATTTTGATTTTGAATGCATCAGCAAAGGATTTGAATAAATCGTGAGTAAGAGGTCTTGAGGGCTTCATATTTTCTAATTCAATGGCTATTGATTGAGCTTCAAATCCACCAATTATAATTGGTAATCTTCTCTTGCCTTTTTTTTCAGCCAACACAAGTGCATAAGCACCAGATTGAGTTTGGCTATATGAAAGTCCTACAATTTTTATTTCAATTTTTTCCATAAAGAAAAATAAAGGAGATGACTAAGATAATCATCTCCTTTAATATATACTAATTATTTGCTTTAAATTTTTTTACAGCTTCAATTAGCCTAGGAACTACTTCAAAAGCATCTCCTACTATTCCATAATCGGCGGCTTTAAAGAAAGGTGCTTCAGGGTCGGTGTTAATTACTACCATTATTTTTGAACCATTAACCCCTGCTAAATGTTGAATTGCTCCAGATATTCCAACGGCAATGTATAAATTTGGTCTTACCACAAAACCTGTTTGTCCAACGTGTTCATGGTGAGGTCTCCACCCAATATCAGCCACAGGTCTAGAACAAGCTGTTGCCGCTCCTAATTCCTTTGCTAATTCTTCAATCATCCCCCAGTTTTCAGGCCCTTTTAATCCTCTACCTGCCGAAACTACTATTTCTGCCTCTGTTAATAAGATGTCTCCTTCTTGTTTAATCACATCTTTTATCTTAATTCTAGCATCTACTTCTGAATTAATTTCCTCTATACTAACATTTCCTCCTACTTCTTCCACGCCAATAGAATTTGGTGTTAAAGAAATAACTCTTTTAGGTGTATTAACTTTAACGTATCCAAATGCTTTACCCGAAAATACATTTACTTTGATTATACCCTCTGCATCTGGTAAATCAACTGCACCTGTCACTAATCCAGCTTTTAATGCCGCTGATACCATAGGTGCCACACCTTTGGAAATTAAGTTATTGGAAAACACAATGGTGTCTGCGCCTGTCTTATCTATAGCCGCTTGTACTAATTTTGATAAAGAGTTTGGATTATCATCATTTAGGCTTCTATTTATTAGAACTTTTACAGCTCCATAATTACCTAGATTTGACAATTCATCATCAGAAACATTTCCGTTTGTTACTACGGTAGTTTCTCCTATTTTTGATGCATAATTAACGGCTTCAAATGCACTTTTAGCTATTTTGCCATTTGTTATATCTATATATACTAATACTGACATTTTTTTGGTTTTTATAATTTAAATAACTTTAGCTTCATTATGTAATAAAGAAACTAATTCTTCCATATTTTCAGGGTCAATCATTTTACATTCTGATTTTGCTGAAGGTAACCCATATTTTACAAACGACACCAATTGTTCGTTAACTGTTGGCTCAACAACTGTTAAAGGTTTTTTTCTTGCCGCCATAATTCCCTTCATTTTTGAAATTCTTTGCTCCGCCATTCCTTTAGTAGCGCTCACAACAAAAGGTGTTTCAACTTCAACTACTTCATCTCCTCCAGTGATTTCTCTGTGTAGGGTAGCCGTTGTTCCGTCCATATCCAATTTTGTTGCTATTGATACGTAAGGTAACCCCATCATTTCGGCTATCATTCCTCCTACCTGAGAACCATTATAATTTATAGTTTCTTTACCTGTAAAAACTATATCAAACGCATTAGATTTAGCATATTCTGCAATTTCATAGGCTACCGAAAAAGCATCTTTAGGCTCCATATTAATTCTAACTGCATTGTCTGCACCAATGGCAAGTGCTTTTCTAATAATTGAGTCGTCAGCAGGAGTACCGACAGTAATCACCGTAACTTCTCCTCCATTTTGTTCTTTTAGTTCTATGGCTCTAACTAATGCATACCACTCATCAGAAGGGTTAATAATAAATTGAACACCGTTTTCATCAAACTTTGTGTCACCATCAGTAAACGCTATTTTACTTGTTGTATCTGGCGCTTTACTGATACAAACTAATAATTTCATATATCTGTATATTTAAAAAGTGATTTTAAAAAAATTCTGTCAAATTTATCAAATATTTTTGTGGTTTTTACGATTTATCATTAAATATTTTTAAAAAATGATAAATTTCATCCGTTTTTAAAAATACAAGATTTAAATTTTATTGACTACCTTTACACTTTTTAGTATATAATAAACGTTATACATTACTATGATTAAAATCTTTTTAAGCATTTTGTTCACATTTAACGTGTTGTTATTATTTGCACAACCTGCAAATGACAACTGTTCAAACGCTACTGTTTTGTGCTATAATCAAACTATTACTGGTAACAACATAGGGGCAACGGTGGAAAACTGCTTTGATTGTGCGGATGACTACCCAAACACAATTGGTTTTACTTCTTCTAGCTCTGTTTGGTATGAATTTACAACTAATTCCATTGGAGGTGATGTGACAATAACATTTTCAAATCTTATTTTTAACACAGATCCAAATCTTGGTCAAGCGTTACAAGCTATAATATGGACGGTTCCAAACCCTTGTCAGGGACAGTCATATAGCCCTGCAAGTGCATCTGAAACCAATGGTACTGGTAATTTTAGTATTACCGCTTTTGGTTTAGCACCTAACACTACTTATTATGTACTTGTTAATGGTGACAATACTGGAACTGGTGTGTCTCAACCGGCTGAAGTTACTTTTGATATTTTATTAACAGGGCCTGGTGTTATTGTATCTCCCCCTGTTGCTACTATTTCTGCGTCAAACACAATAATTTGTCAAGGAGATATTGTTCCTGTAGATTTTTCTGTTACAAATTGTTCTGACACATTAGCTTTAAATTGGTATTACAACAATCAGTTTATACAGGATTCTTCAACAGTTAACACTGCGATTTTTTCACAAGACGGCTACTTAAAACTAATTATCGAATGTGGAAACATTTGTGTTTATACAGACACTACTGATAGTATCTTTTTCAATGTCACACCTATTGAGGTTGATGCTGGAAATGACACAATAATTGAATTGGGTTCCTCTGTAGTTTTAAATGGTTCAGGAACTGCAAATCCCGTTTGGACACCTGAAACCGGATTAAGCTCCACTACCACTTTTACGCCTACTGCGACACCAGAAGTAACTACCACCTATTTTTTAACTGTTACAAATAATGGTTGTGTAAAAACAGATGAAGTTACAGTCAAAATAAAAGAAATTATTATAATTCCTTCTGCCTTTACACCTAATAATGATGGCGTAAATGATATATGGGAGATAAAAAATATCAACCAATATCCTAATAATATTGTTAAGATTTATGACAGGTCGGGGCAATTGGTATTTAAGACGACTGGATATAAAAACATTGAAAATAGATGGGATGGTACCTATAAGGCTAAATTATTGCCTAGCTCAACATACTATTATGTCATAGATTTAAGAAATGGTGATAAGGAAGCTGTTTTTAAAGGATTTGTAACAATTATTAAATAAATGAAACGTCTTTTTTTACTAGGAATACTTTTGAGCTTTAATCTATTAGGTTATTCTCAACAACAAGAACATTTAACTCAATACCAGTTTAATCAGTTTGTGTTTAATCCTGCTTTAGCAGGAAGCAAACCTTGTATAGACATTAGATTAGGATACAGATTACAATGGGTTGGCATAGAGGGCGCCCCTCAAAACGGCTTTGTAAATGCACATGCTCCTTTAAGGATAGGAAAAAAAAGAAGGTCTATGTATGGTCCATCACATGGTATTGGAGGAATGGTTAGACGAGATGAGTATGGTCCTTTTTCTAATTCAGAGGTGCATTTAGCTTATGCCTACCACATTCCTGTAAAACGAAATGTTAAGTTATCGTTTGGATTGTCTTTTGGTTTTAAACAAACCGCCTTTGATGCCAATATGATTTCAACGCTTTATTTTGATAACGCAATCCCTGCCTCAACTAGTTTTATTGTGTTTCCTGACGCTAAGTTCGGCACTTGGTTAAAAACCAAGAATGAATATTTTGGATTTTCTATTCAAAATTTGTTTGGTAATAAAATGGATAAAATTGGTAGTGAATCTAGGTATAGAAGGCATTTTTATTTAACTGCAGGAAAAAAATTTAAACTTGAAAAAGGGTGGTCGTTAATTCCTTCTTTATTTGTGTTAAAAACATATCGTACTCCAATTGATTTTCATTTAAGCGCTTTATTTGATTTAAATAATAAAATAACTTTTGGTGTGGGACTAAGAAGAACAGATGCTATAACTGCCCAAATTAGAGTGAAACTGCTTAACTTTATATCAATAGGTTATTCTTTTGATTTCATTATCTCTAAACTCCAAAAAAACATGTATCAAACCCATGAAGTAACTATTGGAATGAATGGTTGTTCAAATTATGGCAGTTCAAGTACAATTAATTGTCCTACTTTTGAATAATACTGAACCTTTTCGTCTTTTTAATCGTTTTGTTTAATATAAAGTGATAATTTTTATTATATTTATAGTTTGTTATTTAATTTAAATTACCAGTATTTATGAAGATTAAGTTTCTTTTGTTGTTCCTTATTTTGCTAAATCGTTCTTATTCAATAGACTACTATTGGATTGGTGATACTGGAGAGTGGAATAATTCCAAAAATTGGTCATTAAATTCAGGTGGTGAACCAACAACGTCAGTGCCTAAAAGTGATGACAATGTTATTTTTGACCAAAATTCTTTCCATTCCTTAAACGCAACAATTAGATTTAAGACTGTTAACGTAAATCAATTTGTATTTAAAAGTACTGCTAACGTTTCTTTTATTGGTGCGGCATTGTTAATTGCTTCTCATTTTGAATTAAAACATAATGTTAATATTCAATCGGATATTCTTTTTAAATCTGACAGTAAAAACGAGCACACCATAAACACAGGTGGTTTTGCTTTAAATTCAAACCTTTATATTCAAGAAGGTCATTGGGTGTTATCAAATCATCTGATAACATCTAACAAAAATACAATCGAAATCAGTGAGTGCTTTTTCAATGCTAATCAAAAATCAATTTACACAGGAAATTTAATTGTTAAAAATGCTAAAGTCAATTTAACCAATTCATCAATTATTTCAACCAATCTTCTTGATTTAAGTTTGGCTAAAAAAGTAGGTGGAAATCCTATCATTTACACAAATGGAGGTTTAAGTATTATTAAACCAGGAGACTACAAAGATTACCCTACCAAAGATGCAACTGTTAATTGTACTGGGGGGTTGGTTTTAAATTTGAATATTACTGCAGATTATAATGGGCAAAATATTAGTTGTAATGGCGCTTGTGATGGAGAATTAACTATAATTGCAAGTGGAACACCCGGACCTTTTGGTTATAGATTTAATAATACTGGACCTTTTACATCACAAACGGTATTTGGTGGATTATGTGCAGGAACATACTCGGTTACCGTTATAGATTCCTCACAACAATTAGCACCTGGTGTTTACGTACAATGTACAATTAATGATCAAATAACAGAGCCTGCCGTGATTACATTTTCTGTTTTAGGTGTAATTCAACCTTCTTGTCCTGGTGTTTGTGACGGACAAGCTTTTACAAACTCTTCAGGAGGAACGGGTACTTTAGTAACAACGTGGCCAAATAGTGGAGAAATCACATCAAACCCTGTTAATCTTTGTGTGGGATTAAACCCTGTTAACATAGTTGATGACAATGGATGTTCTGTTTCCGATCAGGTTTTAATAACTGACCCCCAACCGATAACTTTTGACGTAACAATAACCCCACCATGTAATGGAGGAAATGATGCACAAATACTAATCTCTAACGAAAATGGTGGAAATGGTGGTGCTTATACTTATAGTTACAATCCTGTTCCATCAAACGGGCAAGGTTCCAACCCCGCAATTGGTTTTTCGGCAGGTAATGTTACAATTTCTGTTTTTGATGTAAATGGCTGTCAACAAGACTCTATTGTAACCATAGTTGACCCTCCTGTTCTTACTTCTTCAGCTATTAACCCTCAAGGTGTATCGTGTTTTGGAATATGTGACGGTGAAATAACTGCCTTTCCAAGTGGAGGATCCCCCCTTTATACCTTTGAGTGGTTTGACAACACTACCGGTTTAAGTACTGGATTTACAGATTCCATTCCTAATCAGTTTTGCGCAGGTGATTACTTTTTAGTAGTGACAGATGCTTATGGGTGTACTGCTCAAAGTCCTGTGGTTACAGTTACAACGCCTACTCAGATTTTAGCCAATTCTCAAGTTTATCAAATATCTTGTTATGGTGTTTGTGACGGTGCTTTAGATGTTGATCCCTCTGGAGGAACTACACCCTACACCTATAATTGGGTAAGTCACCCTTCAGGTAACAACGTAGGCGCAACAGATAGCATTTCTGGAATGTGTCCTGGTGAATATATCATTGTTGTAACTGATTTTAACAATTGCCAATCTACACCTGACACTCTAGAAATTATTGAACCTCC
Source organism: Crocinitomix sp. (assembly GCA_015662905.1). Taxonomy (GTDB): domain Bacteria; phylum Bacteroidota; class Bacteroidia; order Flavobacteriales_D; family Crocinitomicaceae; genus Putridiphycobacter. The sequence goes on from DQTE01000076.1 coordinate 8,498, forward strand.
ACAACTAACCTTAAACCTTACAGGGACAGATCCTGATTGTTATGATATTTGTAATGGTGTAATTTCAGCTGTTGTGGGAGGGGGTACACCAACATACACATATTCGTGGACACCAAATCCACCAATTGGTCAAGGCACTTCAAACATCTCTAATCTTTGTGGTGGAATCCAATATAACTTAACCGTTACAGACAGTGAAGGTTGTATTATCAATGATAATCTTACATTAAATAATCCTGTAAGTTATGACATTACAGTTAATCAAACAGATCTTCAGTGTTTTGGCGATAATAACGGAAGTATTACAGTTACTGTAAATCAAGGCGGAAATGGTGGTCCTTACACCTATGACTGGGCACCAGGAACACCTACAGGTGATGGTACACCTTCTATTACAGGATTATCCGCTGGAAATTACTCTGTTACAATATCTGACGGTGTGTTATGTGACACTGTTTTAAACTTTACAATCACCGAACCTTCTCAATTAACAGTAAATACCTCAGTAATTTCAAATGTTGATTGTAATGGAGGCTGTAACGGTTCAGCACAAGTAAACATTACTGGTGGTACTCCAAATTATAACATTTTATGGAATGACCCAGCAAATCAAACAACAAATGTTGCAAGTGGATTGTGCGCAGGAAATTATACCGTTACAGTAACAGATGATAATGGTTGTACCTCAAATTCAAATATCGCAATTACAGAACCCTCTCCTTTTAATTTTACTTTGTCGCAAGTTGATTTAACTTGTTACAATGATTGCTCAGTTGGTGAAGCTACCGTAATAGTAAACTCTGGTGGTTCTTCACCCTATTCTATTATATGGAATGATCCAGCGAATCAAACAACGTTTACCGCCACTAATTTATGTGCTGGTACATACCAAGCCACAGTAACCGATCAAAACTTGTGTGATTCAATATTAACTTTTACCATAAATGAACCCCCTGAGTTAACCGTATCTGTAACATTAAATAATAGTTCTTGTTTTGGAGTTTGTACTGGAGACGCTACATTAACAGTTAATGGCGGAACTGGTTCTTACACTTATCAATGGTATGATGCTGTTACAAATGTTGCTTTAGGTATAACTACCGTTGGCACAGGTCAAATTCTTTGCCCTGGAGATTATTATGCTATTGTAACTGATGCTGCTGGTTGTTCAACTACATCAACCACTTTTACAATTACTGAATTACCTCAAATCATCACTAATTTAATTAGTTCAACAGATGCTTCATGCGGAATATGTGATGGACAAGCAGAGGTGTCCGCTAGTGGCGGATCTGGTGGATTTACATATAATTGGAGTCCTGCTCCTGGAGGTGGCCAAGGTACAACTACCGGTACAGGTCTTTGTGCTGGAGTTTACACCGTATTAATTACAGATGCAACTGGCTGTTCTGAATCACAATCAGTTACTATTAATTCAGTTGCTTTAGAAGTTTTAAACTTAGACTCTGTTGATGTAACTTGTTTTGGCACTTGTGATGGTCAAGCCATTGCAACCTACGTATGTTTAGAATCACCCTGTCAAGTAGAATGGTTTGATTTATCAACAGGATTATCTACTGGAATTATTGCTGATGTTACCCCTCCTACTTTATGCGCGGGTACGTATATTGCCCTTTTAACAAATAACTTAGGCTGTGTAACCTCTGACACTATTACAATAAATTCACCTCCACAAATTACACTTACTGTTTTACCTACTGATGTTAACTGTTTTAACGCATGTGACGGAAGTGCTGTAGCTACAGCCACAGGAGGAACTGGAAACCTAAGTTTTACTTGGAATCCTCTGCCAGGTTCGGGACAGAATACAGCTAACGCTGGTGGCCTGTGTGCCGGAAACTGGGACGTTACAGTTACAGATGACAATAACTGTAGTGAAAATATCCCTTTTGTGATAAACCAACCTAGTGATATCAGTATTGATAATGTTAGTGCTACTGATGTATCTTGCTTTGGAATTAATGATGGAACTGTTTCTGTTATTGCTTCAAATGGAACACCTACACTCACTTATGAATGGTTTATTTGTGGGACCAATACATCAATAGGAAATGGGTCTAATGTTACTGGTTTAGCTCCTGGAGATTATTATGTGGTTGTAACCGATGGAAATGGATGTACAAAAGCTTCTAATTGTGTAACTATAAATGATCAAACGCAACTAAGTGCAATAATTAACCCTACCAATTCTGGCTGTTATGGTTATTGTAATGGACAAATTGATGTTGTTCCTAGCGGTGGAAACGGAGTTTATTTTTATCAATGGTTAGATGCTTCTCAAAACCCAATAGCTGGACAGACAAATGACACTTTATCTAATATATGCCAAGGAACATACTATGTAGATGTTACTGATGGAAATGGTTGTTCCATTACTTTAGGACCTATAGACATGACACAGCCGTCGGATCCTTGGTCAGCAACAATTACGGGTACAAACATAAATTGTTATGGTAGTAATAATGGAACGGCAACTGTGACTGTGTCTGCAGGAAACATTCCTCCTTATACTTATCAATGGGACGACCCTTTGAATCAAACTACACCCACAGCAATTAACCTAGCACCAGGGACTTATACCGTAACTGTGTCGGACGCTGGGGTTTGTGACACCACACTAACCATTACAATAACAGAAGCTGCCGCTTTTAACTTGTCAGGTACTCAAAACAACATTTTATGTAATGGAGACTGTACAGGAACAGCTTCAGTTAATCCGTCAGGTGGTATAGCACCTTATACCATAACTTGGAGTAATGGTGATAATTCAAGCTCTGTGTCTAATTTATGCGCTGGTAATATCACCGCAACCATTGTTGATGACAATGGTTGTTCGCTAGACACAACCTTTACAATTACAGAGCCTGCAAACCCACTAACAGCCAGTTCAATATTTAGCAATCCTTCAACTTGTGGTGCTAATAACGGTAGTGCAACAATAAATGTAACAGGAGGAACACCAAATTATACTTATGTTTGGATAGGAAATCCAACTGGACAAGGTACAAATTCCGTTTCTAATTTATCTTCAGGAGTTATTTCTGTAACTGTAACAGATGATAATGGGTGTAGCATTACAGAAGTGTTTAATATCACAGATGTTAATGGGGAGGTTTTATCTATTAATTCATCAGATGTAAGTTGTTTTGGAGAATGTGATGGAACAGCAGAAGTTATATATAATTGCTCTGATCCTTCTTGTATTCAAGAATGGTTTGACGCCTCAACAGGTTTAAGTACAGGGATCACCTCTACAACCATTAATAATTTATGTGCAGGAGATTATATTGTACAAGTCACAAATAACTCGTTATGTGTAAGCACAATAAACGTCACCATTAACGAGCCTTCTCAAATTATTGCAAATGAAACAATATTACCTATAAGCTGTTTCGGTGCTAATGATGGTAGTATTACAGTATTACCAACTGGTGGAAGTGGGTCTGGATACACTTATAATTGGATACCAGTTCCTCCTAATGGAAATGGAACAAATATCGCTACCCCAATTGGCCCTGGATTGTGGTCAGTTGTTATTACTGACGCTACTGGTTGTAATGACACAATAGACTTTAACATAAATGAACCAACTGAAATTGTTATTACAGCTACCATTAATGACGTAAACTGCAATGGCGCCAACGACGGAAGTATTTCAGTTAGTGTTTCTGGAGGTAGTGGAAGTTATACCTACCAATGGTATATGAATGGTGTTTTGATGGCAGGGGAAACCAATGCAACAATTTTGAATCTTTCTCCGGGTAATTATAATGTTGAAGTAAATGATGGTACTTGTACTGTTTTTATGAATAATGATATTACAATATCTGAACCTTTTTCTCTAACCGCCCCAATTACTTCAACTGATATAACTTGTAATGGTCAACAAGATGGTACTGCTACTGTAACACCAGGGGGTGGGACGCCTTCCTATATTGTTAATTGGTATGATGCTTCAACAAATACATTGATTGGACAAACAGGAAACACAGCAATTAATTTACCTGCTGGAGACTATTATGCTGTTATTACAGATGCACATAACTGTATGTATACCTCAAACACCGTTACAATATCAGAAAATCCAGCACTTGCTTTTACTCTAAATAGTTCAGACGCTAATTGTTTTGGTGTGTGTGATGGTACTGCAAGTATTAGTGTGACGGGTGGTCAATTACCTTACACTTATATTTGGCTAGATGTTTTAAATAATCCTTTACCGGGTGCAAGTGGTTCAAATGTAGCTAATCTTTGTGCTGGAAATTATAGCGTTGAGGTAATTGATGACAATAACTGTACAATAGGCGTACAAAACTTTGTAATTAATGGATTTCAACCCATTACTGCAAATTTATTCTCTAATAATACAACTTGTGGACAAAGTGATGGAACAGCAACCGTAAATCCTAATGGTGGTAATCCTGGTTATACTTATCAATGGTTAGACGCTTCTCAAAACCCAATATTAGGAGAGACTAATCAAAATCTACTAAATCAGCCTGCAGGAGACTACTATGTTGATGTTACTGATAATAACGGCTGTACAGAACGTTTTAATATTACTATAGCTAATAGTCCGTCAACCACGCTTACTTGGGACAATATAACCAATCCGACTTGTTTTGGGGATAATGATGGAGCTATTGAGTGTACTGTTACAGGAACTGCTTTACCTTTAACTTTTGTGTGGAATCCTGGAGGAATGATAACAGAAGATATTAGCGGTTTAACGGCAGGTACTTATACACTTCAAGTAACAGATAATAATGGGTGCATAAATATTTACGATACAACCTTAGTTGACCCTTCGGAAATAACTATTGTACCAACAGTTAATAACTCAGATTGTGATTTATGTAATGGCGATATTTCTGTGTTTTTAAATGGAGGAATAGGAGTTTTAACAACTGTATGGAACAACGGAGCAACGGGTACTTTTATAAATCAGCTTTGTCCTAGTATTTATGAAGTAACTGTGACAGATGGTGCTGGTTGTACTCTATCAGAACAAATTACCGTTGGTAATACAAATGGATTTACAGCAAATGCTGTTGTAACTGCTGTAACCTGTTCAAATAATTGTGACGGAACAATAAGCATAAATCCTTCTGGTGGAGTTTCGCCATATACATATAATTGGTTAAATTATGGAAACTCAACTAATTCAACAGAGAGTAATCTATGTGTTGACACTTACTTTATAGAAATTACTGATAGTATAGGGTGTACATTTCCACTTCAAGTTGACTTACTTGCTCCTAATCCTCCATTAATTGTAACTGAAATCATAACTCCTCCTACTTGTGGAAACAATAATGGTATAATTTCAATTACCTCATCTGGTGGTAACTTACCACATACTTATTTATGGAGTACTGGTGATGTTACACCAGCAATTTCAAACTTAACTGCAGGTATATATACATTAACAGTTACTGATGCCTCTAGTTGTAGTGAAGATTTTGTATATACTATCAATAATTCCACTGCGCCTGAAGTTATATTAACATCTGTTGATTTATTATGTAACGGGGTTTGTAATGGTCAAATTACTTCATTAGTGAGTGGAGGTACACCAAGTTACAATTACCAATGGATAGATGGCAGTGGAAATAACATAATTGGGGCTACAAATACCGATTTGCAGAATGTTTGTGCTGGCTCTTACACTGTAGAAGTTACTGACAATGCTGGGTGTATAATTTATTCAAGTGTTGAGATTTTAGAACCTGATGAAATTATTTTAAACTCTCCTTTTATAACTGACATTTCTTGTAATGGAACTTGTGACGGCGCTATTACGGTAAATCCGTTTGGAGGTACACCAACTTACACATATAGTTGGAATGATCCTAATAGCCAAACAACTCAAACTGCCATTGATTTATGTGATGGAATTTATACTGTAAATATAACAGATGCTAACAACTGTACTGTTAGTCAAATGGGCACTTTAACTGAGCCTTTACCTATCCTATTAACATTAGATAGTATTGTTGATGCAACCTGTGTTAATTCGTCTGATGGTGGAATATACATTAGTATCAATGGAGGAAGTCCTCCTCTATCAATTGGATGGGCCAATAATGAAACAGATACAACTTATACAGAAGACTTAATAGATACTTTAGCTGGTACATATATTGTAACTGTTATTGATGCCAATGGTTGTGCCTTAATAGATACATTTAGCATTGATACCATGTTGACTGTTTTGGCTTTTGCTGGTAATGATACTGTAATTTGCTTTTACTCCGAGATTACATTAACAGGTGTATCAAACCAAATAAATGCCGATTTAACATGGTATGATATGAGTGGAAATCAAATTTCGGATACATCAATTGCTACAATTAATGGCGTACCACCTGGTAATAATCAATATATTTTAGAAGCAACCTATGCTAACTGTAGTTATACTGACACTATTACTGTAACAACTAATGCTAATGTATTGGTTGATGCTGGTCCTGACATTGAAATGATTTCTTCTGAAACTCAAATAATAGGAGGAAACCCTACCACAAACACAGGCAATTCAATTGTATGGACCCCTTCCTCATATCTTAGCGATTCTACAATAGCTAATCCAAATGTTATACAGCCCCAACAAGATATGATTTATATTGTAACAGTAACAGACTCCTTAGGTTGTACAAACTCAGACACTGTATTAGTAGAGGTTATCCCAACATTAGTTATACCTGATGGTATATCGCCTAATGGAGATGGGAAAAATGAAACATGGGTATTAGTTTTCAAAGGCGATTTTCCTAATATGGAAGTTTCTGTTTATAACCGTTGGGGTGAGTTATTATTTTATGATAACAATGGATATGCAAATGAATGGGATGGTAAATATAATGGTGAGGAACTACCCGTTGGTACTTACTATTACGTCATAGACGTACATAATGAACTTTACCCTGAACCTTTTACTGGACCTATAACAATAATGAGATAATGAAACAAATTATATACATAGCAGTTCTAATGTTGTCTCTTACAGCTAAAGGACAACAGTTACCACAACAAACACAGTTTATGTTTAATCAATATGCGTTCAATCCTGCCTACGCTGGTGTAACAGATTCTTGGGAAGCCGTTGCCAATAACCGTTATCAATGGATTGGCATTACAGATGCGCCAAGAACATTTACCTTAACTGCTCAAGGACCTTTTAAAAATGAAAAAATGGGTATTGGTGGTTTTGTTTACACTGACATTGTGGGGCCAACAAGACGTCTAGGTTTTCAGGTTTCATACTCTTATCACGTTCAAATTAGCGAAACAATAAAGCTTTCATTAGCTGCTTCATTTGGGTTTAATCAATGGTTATTAGACGCTGATAAAATTACAACAATTGATGATAATGACCCTTTTTTTTCAAATGGGTTAATTAAGTCATTTAGTCCTGATGCTAAATTTGGGTTTTATTTGTATCACAAAAACTGGTATTTAGGAGGAGCATTACCTCAATTAATACATAATAAACTTAAATTTAATAATGTGATAGTAGATACACGCTCTTATTTAGAAGACCATTTTTATATAAACGGAGGATATATTTTTAGATTTGGGGATGATTGGCAACTTGAGCCAACAGCTTTAGTTAAAATTGCATATCCAGCTCCTACAAAAATAGATTTAGCTTTAAAGGTAATGTATAAAAACGCGTTGTGGATTGGAGGGGGATACAGAACAAATGACGCATTATACGCAATGATTGGGTATAATCATGATCAAAAGCTTAAATTAGGTTACGCTTATGATTTTACCACAACAGCTTTAAAAAATTATAGTAATGGGTCACATGAGCTATTTATGGCTGTTACTTTTGGTAAGATCAAAAAAGGAAACATTAATACACCTTCATTGGAATAAGTATTTTCCTTTGCAAATCTTTTCGCAGTAAAACTACAAAACTTGTTTGTAAAGAAAAATAAACGCAGTTTAAAACAAACACTGGTAGTAGTTTTACTGAATATCTAAAAGTAAGTATTCTCAAAATTATACATAGTTTAACTACGCTGTAAAGTCTTTGAAGATTTTTAAGTTACTTCAATACAAACTTGTTAACTCCAATTCTCGTGACTTCGCACACCTGTCTAACATCAGGTAGATTCACCACGACTATAAAAAGTTAACTTCTTGATATTCAAGATAAAAGCAGCTTTTTTAGTTTGTTTTAAATGTGTAGTGCCTAATAATATTTTTAATTTGTTAGTTTAAAAAATAATGTTTATCTTTGTTGCTTGTTTGTAAGGAGAAAAACCAGTAAAAACTCGCCTAAGATAGCCATACAGTTAGTAGAAAACATCAGAGATGGAAAGAAGGTTAAACAAAAGATA
>DQTE01000173.1 GCA_015662905.1 Crocinitomix sp.
ATAATGAACAAGGTTTGGGGATTTGATGCCGTCGTTGGAGATAGAACTATTGATGTTCATATCAGAAAACTTAGAGAAAAATTAGGGAATAAATACATCAGAACCGTTAAAGGGGTTGGCTACAAATTAATTGACTAACTTTTCTCTAAGAATATAATTTTTAGGTTTTTTCAGTGAATCCTACTTATTCAGCTCTTCTTTAACAATTTTAGATATTAAAGTTCCGTCAGCTTTACCTTTTAATTGCCCCATTATTGGTCCCATAACTTTTCCTATGGACTGAAGACCTGATACCCCTAATTGATTGATTTTTTCTTGAACTACTTTCCTTATTTCTTCTTCACTCATCATTTCAGGCATGTATTTTTCAATAACTTTAGCCTCAAACAATTCATCTTCTGCTAAATCTTTACGACCTTCTTTGATATAAAGATTGTAAGTATCCATTCTTTGTTTGTATAGCTTAATAATAATTTTTGATTCAGCTTCCTCTGACACTTCTCCACTACCACCAGACGTAGCTTCAAGTAAAATTTTAGATTTAATATCTCGTAAAGCAGTTAATGTTTTAGAATCACGGGCTTTCATTGCCGTTTTTATATCGTTGTTAATCTGATCTGTTAAACTCATAATTTTTTCTTTTAATTAATACAAAGTTATAAATTTTCAATAATTATTTTAACTTATTGTTTGACTATAAACAACTTCAATATGTAGATGTTTTTACAAAAAAGTAATTTGAAGGATAAGTCTAATTTAAACATTAAATCTAAAATGCATAATATCCCCATCTTGTACTACATAAGTTTTACCTTCCACTCTTAATTTTCCCGCTTCTTTTATGGCTGCTTCAGACTTGTAATTGATATAATCATCATAACTAATCACCTCAGCTCTAATAAAACCTTTTTCAAAATCTGTATGTATTACACCTGCTGCTTGTGGAGCAGTTGCACCAACAGGAACTGTCCAAGCTCTTACTTCTTTTACACCACAAGTAAAAAAAGTTTGAAGATTTAATAATTTATAGGCAGATACAATTAGTTTGTTAACCCCAGGTTCGCTTAATCCCAATTCTTCTAAAAACATTTGACGCTCATCAAAAGAATCTAATTCAGCTATTTCAGACTCTATTTGAGTGCCTATTATTAAAATTTCTGCCTCTTCATCTTTAACAGCCTCTTTTACTTTTTCGGTATAAGCATTACCTGTTATTACTGAAGATTCATCTACATTACAGAGGTATAATACAGGTTTTGAGGTGATTAAAAACAATGATTTTATTATTTGCTTTTCATCTTCAGATGTAGGTTCGTATGAACGAATTGATTTCCCACTTTCCAAGATGTCTTTCAATATAAGTAACAAATCATATTCTTTTTTAATGTTTTTATCACCAGATTTTACAGCTCTAGATAAAGATTGAATTTTTTTCTCAATAGTCTCTAAATCTTTCAATTGTAATTCAAAATCTATAACTTCTTTATCTCTAATAGGATCAACAGAACCATCAACGTGAACAATATTGTCATCATCAAAACATCTTAAAACGTGGATGATAGCGTCTGTTTCTCTAATGTTGGCTAAAAACTGATTACCTAACCCCTCACCTTTTGACGCTCCTTTAACCAATCCTGCAATATCCACTATTTCTATAGTGGTAGGTATTACCTTTTCAGGTTGAACAATTTTTTCTAGCTCTGTTAATCTTTCGTCAGGAACTGTTATTGTTCCAACATTAGGTTCTATTGTACAAAACGGAAAATTTGCCGACTGTGCTTTTGCGTTTGATAAACAATTAAATAAGGTTGATTTTCCAACATTGGGTAAACCAACGATTCCACATTTTAATGCCATTAATAAAAAATTTTGGCAAAGATAAACTTAAAATTTAATATTTGATAAGTATTGATTTATGAAAAACAAAAAAGCGATTCTAAACAGAATCGCTTTTTTAAAATATTTATTTTATTTCAATTATTTACCGCCACTAATTATTTGTATAGTGCCTTGACCCTTATACTCTGTACCGTTTGATGACACACCTTCGTACACATAGAAATAGGTACCATCTGAACACATTTTTCCGTTTTTAGCGTTGGTTCCATCCCATTGGGTGTTTATATTGTCAAAAGTAAACACTACATTACCCCATCTGTCAGTAACTACGGCGTTAAACTCCACAATAGCCTGATTAGGGAAGAAGAAAAAATCGTTTGTACCATCTCCGTCTGGTGTAAATACGTTAGGTGTTGTTAGAGAAGGAACATCATATATTTGAATCTCTTTACATGTAGAATCAATACAGCCATTTAAATTTTCAATTACTGTCAAGCAAATCTCGTATAGGTTTTCGCTTGTGTAGGTGATTGTAAAAGCCCCGTAGTTCTCAGTTTGAAATCCAGATGCTGCATCTCCAAAAGACCAAATAAATACGGTATCAACATCAGTATTTGGATTGTTACCATTGTACAATAAATTATTGGCAAAAGCATAATTTTGAGATGTGTTTGTAACGGTTACCTCAACAGGTGCAGTACCTTCATAGTCTGAAGTGAACTGAGGAGAGGATAGTTCAAAATCTGCTATTGGCGCTAACGAATCTAAAAACACTGTAGTGTCAATCATACAACCGTATTCGTCATAAGCAGAAATAACATAATAGCCTGGAGATAAATTGGTAATTGTGGTTTCAATTGGGAAGTTACCTAAGGTGTCGTTAGTGTTTGTTTCAACCAAGTAGTATTCAAAGTTATTGTTACTTCCATTTCCAAGCGTATTATCTCTAAGCATAAAGAAATCAATTTGTCCTAATGGATTATCAAACGGAATTTGATTTCTACAAATAGACGGTCTTAAATTAACATCTCCCCAGTATAGGAAATCATTTTGTGTTATGGTGTCACTAAAAATTTTAAAACAACCATTTTCATCAGTTATTTTAATTTCATAAACACCTATTGGAAGTCCTGATGCTGTATTTACTGTGTTTGGTGGATTAGGAACAGTAACTAAGTTCCATACATAAGAAGCGTTTCCTTGATTATTATAAACATTTGTTATAATAATTGCTCCTGTGCTATCACCATAACAATCAACATTTTTAATAATTACATCTCTATCTATTTCGTCAGGTTGATCAACCGTAAAAGTAACAGAATCCATGCAACCATTATCATCAATAACATAAACCTTGATGTCTCCAGCATTAAGAGTATTTGCAGTTGAAGTGGTAACTCCATTTAATTGAGATGTATTATTTCCGTCTAACGACACCCAATTAAAAGTGGCTTGATTAGCGAAAACACCACCTGTATAATCTACAGTTACATCTCCTGAACCATCATTGTAACATGTCAATCCATCATTTACCGTTACATAAATATCCAGTTCTTGTGGACCTCCAATAACAATTGGTATAGTAACGTCACACCCAGTGTCATCAGTTACAGTTACAGTCCACGTGCCAATTTCCATACCAGTTTGAGAAGTGTTTGTAGCTCCTCCAGGCATTGTGGCACCACTTGGTGACGTCCAATCAATATTAGTTATTGTTGAACCATCAGGCACGCCGTTTGCATCTACACCCTGAGCTGATATTGTTGCAGAACCATTACCATCTCCATAACAATTCTCATCAGTTTGTGACGTTATTTGTACATCAATGTAATGATCGGCCGAAGTTACAGTAAAAAAATCACTAACTGTACATCCTAAATTATCTGTTACTAACACACTAACGCCAGTTCCTGCAGTTCCTGTAAAAATATAGCTAGGGCCTGGTTGGTTAGTACCATTAAAATCAACAGAATAAGGAGAAGCTCCTGTTGTACCTATAATTACATCAATAGTACCAGTACCTCCACCACCATTACACGTAGGTGCTGGAATAAAAGTTGTATCAACTATTGTTGGTGCATCAAAGGTTCCGTTGGCACTAGTTGTACATCCTTGTCCATCAGTTATATCTATATTCCAAGTATTACCATTAACTAAATTTTCGATTTGAGCCGTACCAGGGTTGTTAACGGCTGTGTTTACCAAGTTACCCTGCCCTTGGTTGACAATCGTATAATTTCCACTACCGCCTGATAACGCTATATCAACCCCATTACTTAGAGATGTACAATTAGTTGAAATTGTAGTTTGTATAGGGCAAGCAAATGTTACTTCAATTGGAGGACCAAATTGATAACATCCATTTCCGTCTTTATCCCAATGTAAACCAAAATTATCGTTGGCGCCTCCATCTCCAACACCATCATCACCAGCTACGGGTACAAAATAATAAGTTCCACAACCTCCCAAAGCTGTTAAAAGAGGGTCGCTTGTAGAGTTTGTTCCATTAAGATTGTCAGAAGGTATGATACTGTTTAACCCCATAAATGCAGGGTCCGTAGTTGGGTCTACCATAACGCCACCAGTAAAACTTGGTGGAGCATTATAGACTAACCACATTAATTGTGCAGTATATATACCATCACCTAACGGTGCAGGTATAGTATCATTAGGTAAGATATAATCTTGATTTGATACAATTGAGAAATTTTCCCCTTGGCATAGATAAATGTTTAAGGCGGTTGGCACACCATTTACAAGTTGAGAAAATGTTCCAGGATTAGATGTACAAGGTACTTGAGTTAACACACCACAGTCTGTTGAACCTGCGCCAGGTTGTCCGGCATTAGTTTGAGTAAACGTAACTTGTTGCACAGAGTTGGCATAATTTGTAATCAAGACAACATAAACTTCACCAACTTGTGCATTAGTAATTTGGGGTGTTTCGCTATTTGTTGCTGAGTAACTACAGTCAACTACATTGGCACCTGTGCCACCATTCCCCATGTTTCCACACCCAGCAACAGCAGTCGCGTAATCACTAAAAGGACCGTAAATAATAAAGTCTATATCTGAAGGTGCAAATAATAAGAAATCTAAGGTTCCTGCAGTATCTATCTCTAAATAATACCAAGTTGGGTTGGGCTGCGAACTAAGGCAGTTGTAGTTATTTCCTGGCTGGGCTGTAGGGCCATTTGATGTTGCAGTAAAAGTAATGTTTGTATCTGCACAAAACGGTAACATATCCTCACAGATTGTGTTGTTTTGTGAAAAAGACACATAACTCACAAAAGTTACTATTGTAAGTAATAGTATATTCTTTAAATAGTTCATTTTTTTATTTTTTAGTTTTATTTTCTAATTCAGCTATTTTAGCTTTTAATTCTTTTCTTGTTGTAGCGGCTTTTTCAAACCAACCTTGTTCCTGAGCTATTTTAACTTCAGAAGGGATTGATCTAATCCACGCTTCTTTTTCATCTAATGCTTTTAAATGCGCTTTGTAAGACTCTAATTTTTCAGCATCAGTTCTATGATCAGACTGTTGAGTCTGAGCAGGTGCTGTACTTTTCTGTTGAGCATTACTTGTGTAAGATAATCCCAACATTAGGGTTGCTATAATAAATACCTTTTTCATATTCTATATTTTTATTTTTTTATTCTACTGTAAACCAAACGTAAGTATTAAACATAAGGTTGCACGCAAAAGTAGGATTTATTTTTTAAATATTAAAATCTAATTGATATTTAGAAAGAATATAATTAAAAATTGTAACATAATTATTACATTTGTACAACAAAAATAAATTTATAACAATGAGTAAAGACGTATATATAGTATCGGCTGTAAGAACACCGATAGGAAGTTTTTTAGGAGGGTTATCTTCTGTTTCAGCAACAAAATTAGGAGCAACAGCAATAAAAGGAGCACTAGAAAAATCTGGACTAAAACCAGAAGCAATTGATGAGGTTTTTATGGGGAATGTGTTACAAGCAAATTTAGGACAAGCCCCCGCACGTCAAGCTGCTATTTTTGCAGGGTTGAGTTATGATGTGCCTTGTACAACGATTAATAAAGTATGTGCTTCTGGAATGAAAGCCATTAGTTTAGGTGCACAAACCATTAAAGCAGGGGATAATGATATTGTAGTTGTAGGAGGAATGGAAAATATGAGTTCCGTACCACATTATTATAATGCTAGAAAATCGGTTAAATTAGGTGATGTTAAACTTGTAGATGGTATGGTGAAAGATGGTTTAACAGATGTTTATGGTAAAGTTCATATGGGTGTTTGTGCAGAAACCTGTGCGAGAGAAAAAGAATTTTCTAGAGAGGAACAAGATAATTTTGCGATAGAATCTTATAAAAGATCAGCTAAAGCATGGGAGACAGGGAAGTTTAATGAAGAAATAGTACCAGTTGAAGTTCCACAAAGAAGAGGTGAGCCTGTTGTAATTAGTGAAGATGAGGAGTATAAAAATGTTAAATTAGAAAAAATACCAACATTAAGACCTGTGTTTGACAAAGAAGGCTCGGTAACTGCAGCAAATGCGTCTACCTTAAATGATGGAGCGTCAGCATTAATATTAGCGAGTAAAGAAGCGGTTGAAAAATATGGTTTAAAACCTATTGCTAAAATAGTAGGTTATGGTGATGCCGCTCAAGACCCTGAATGGTTTACAACTGCACCTTCAAAAGCTATTCCATTTGCATTAAAAAAAGCTGATTTATCTGTTTCAGATATTGATTATTGGGAATTAAACCAAGCTTTTGCAGTAGTAGGTTTAGCTAATATTAAAGAACTAGGCTTAGACCCAAGTAAAGTTGATGTTAATGGAGGTGCTGTTTCTTTAGGACACCCGCTAGGAAATTCGGGGTCAAGAATTATAGTAACCCTTATCAATGTGTTGAAACAAAATGGAGGCAAATATGGAGCTGCAGGAATTTGTAACGGAGGTGGAGGAGCTTCAGCAATGGTTATTGAAAATATATAATAGAATAAGAATTATTATTTTTTCATTTTAATAAAAAGACGTCTAAATTTGTCAGGCGTCTTTTTTTAGTTATCTTTGGTTGAGTGAGAAAAAGTGTTTATATACTACTATTCATTTTAATATCAGTAAAAGGATATAGTCAAACTTTTTTTGACAAATCTGACATTTTTAATAAAAAAAGAACAATTTTTGTAAGTGGTATAAACACCTTTAATTGGGGTGCTTCAATTGGTGGATTATATTTTGTTTGGTATAAGAATCTACCTAAAACTAAATTTCATTTTTTTAATGATGCCAATGAATGGCAACAAATGGATAAGCTAGGACACCTGACTGTATCTTACAATTTTGCCAAAACATCTGCAGATTTATATGAGTGGGCAGGTATTGATTCTAAAAAAGCATCATTGATTGGAGCAGGGTATGCCTTTGCGTATATGTTTACTTTCGAAATGTTAGATGCTTTTAATGAAAAATGGGGGTTTTCAGTTCCTGATATTATTGCAAATACTTCAGGCATTTGTTTGTTTTCTATTCAAGATTACTTTTGGAATGAGCAATTTATTACACCCAAATTTTCATCTCATCTAACTTCTTTAGCTAGTTTGAGGCCTGATGTTTTAGGAGGCAAGCCTATTGAACAATTATTTAAGGACTATAATGGACAAACCTATTGGTTGAGTTTTAATCCATTTTATATGTTAAAAAAATCATCAAAAATACCACATTGGTTGAGTTTGTCTTTTGGATACAGTATTAATAATCAATTGATAGGTAATGGTGATACATTTGTATATTTGGATGGAACAGAACAAACTTCTTTTACGCCATACAAACAATTTTACTTTTCTTTAGATATTGATTGGGAAAAAATACCAATTAAAAACCCTTATTTAAAAATTTTATTTAGAGGATTAAATATCATTAAAATTCCTTTCCCAGCCATTGAGTTTTCAAAATACGGTGTCAAAGGGTATGGGGTATATTTTTAGTCCTCTACAAAGTAACTACCTTTATACAACATTCTATTGATTCCATTCATAGTAACAAATTCGTGATAAACAAAAACGGTTTTTCCTTTGGATTGATTTTGTTTTTCAAACAGTGTATTTAATGTTTCATCACCATCTATAATATAAAGAGCAACAGTATATTTACTTTTTTTATTATCTAGAATCAAATATGACTCTGGTTCAATGATTAAAAACTCCCCAAATTTCATTTCAAAATCACCTTTTTGATGCACTGCATTTTTAGGTTTGTTAAAGTCAAATTTGGATATATTTAGTTCTATTGGTTTAAATTTTAAACTCTCCAAGTTTTCATCTTCAATAATGGCTTCATAAGCTGATGTTATCTCATTATTGTTGAGATATATTTTTTGCTGATATTGAATTTCTTGACCATCTACAGGTTTGTATCCTATTTCGTTAATAAAAATAGGTTGATTTTGATAAAAAAAGATTTGTCTATTGAACATTTTCTCCTCACTTTCGTAATTTTCTATATATAATACTATTGTATCGTTTGTTGAAAATTCAGAGGCTTCATATTGTTCATAATCTCTTGTAAATCTCATACTTAAAGCAATATCATATAGTTTTTCAGGGTCTGATATGCTATTAACAATTTGGTCTATTTCTATTTCAGATAATTCTTTTTTATTTGTATTACAGCCTATTATAAAAATTAAACTTAAAGTAAAGATTATATAACGCATATTATTATAAGTTGATTAAAGATAAAAGTAACAAAAAAATCCCATTAATCAAATGACTAATGGGATTTTAAAAAGATTAATTTGTATTATTCAAAAATAATTTCCATTTCAACACGTCTGTTTTTCTGACGTCCTTCAGCGGTATTATTGTCAGCAATTGGTTTTGTTTCACCAAAATATTGAACAATAATTCTGTCTGCAGAAACACCTCTTGAAACCAAGAATTGCTTAACAGCTTCAGCTCTTTTCTTAGAAAGAATTAAGTTAGACTGAGCCGCTCCTTGACTATCTGTGTGACCTGCAACTTTTATTCTCCATTCAGGTTTTTTAATTAGTAGTTCTGCTAAATCTTCTAATGATTCATAAGAAACTTCTTTAATGATAGCCTTAGCTGTTTCAAATTCTAAGTTTTCAAACGCAGTATTAATTACTTCTTGTTCTTCTTCTTTTATTTCAGGACAACCATTATTTTCTACAGTACCCGGTACATTAACACATTCATCATCTTTGTCAAGTACACCATCACCGTCAGTATCAATATAAGGGCAGCCTTGGTTTTTAGCTGGACCAGCATTGTAAGGACACTTGTCATCTTTATCTAAGATGCCGTCACCATCTGTATCTGGCCATGGACAACCGTTATTTTCTTGTGGACCTGCTTCTGTTGGGCATTCATCTAAGTAATCAAAAATTCCATCATTATCAGTGTCAGGACAACCATTGTTTTCCTTAGGACCTGCATTTTCTGGACATAAATCTTCTGAATCTTTGATTCCATCTCCATCAGTATCAGGACAACCGTTGAAAACTGCTAGACCTGGCACGTCAGGACATTCATCATTTTTGTCAATAATCTTATCATCATCTCTATCAGGACAGCCATTAAATTCAATTTTACCTGGATCGTCAGGGCAATCGTCTTTAGAGTCAATAACTTTGTCACCGTCTCTGTCAGGGCACCCTTGAAATTCTCTTAAACCAGCCTCAGTAGGACAAGCATCTTCCGAATCTTGAATACCATCTCCATCAGTATCTGGACAACCTTTAAATGCCCAAACACCAGGTGTTTCTTTACATAAATCTAATTTGTCAGATACCTTATCGTTATCTATGTCACTAGGGTGAGTTCTTAAAATAGGTATTTTTAGAGCAAAATAGATATCAGCACCATTTAATTTTCGGTCTTTACCTGGCGCAAATAATGGTCTTAAGTTAGCTGTACCTATAACAATAGGTCCCATTCTTAAACCTAATCCAGTTCTAAAACCAGTTGTTCCACTATATGAAATTGGAACTGACACCCCCGCCCATTTATAATCATAACGTGGTGTTAAACCTATAATTGTCGGATATCTTACTTTGTGAGCGTCTTTATTTCTTTGAAAACCAACTCTTGCTCCAATATTGACATAAAAATCATTCCATATATGCCAATCAACACTAGTTGCAATATGGGTTGGGATATTCATGTAAAAATAATTTTTTACAGCATCTTCTGTAAATTCAGCTAATCCGTCAGCAACTAATGTATCAACATTTTTATTAAAGCCAACCAAATCATCACTATCCTCAATAGCGTTCATATCAAAAAGTGTAGCTGGATTATTAACATCACCCTGTATGTTTACTCTAAAATCTCTAGAGTTTACACTTTTTTCGTATTTAATTCCACCTACATCGTTAATAGCAAAAGAAAATTTTAATTTGTATTTATTTTGGTCTTTTCGCCATAGGTTAGTTTCACCGTCCATATCGTATTTATACGATTGCCAATCAGGTCTCCATTCATAAACAACCCCTAAATCTACACCAAAACCATTGGCAACACCTTTCATTGGGTCAAAGGCTTGTCCAGCCAGAATGTCATCAATATTTCCAGAATATCCATAGTTAAAATGTCCTTGAATATTGATGGCTGTATCTGCATTTAAGAACTCATATTGTACTTCATCAGTATAAACATAAGCTGAAGCTAAACCTTGTAAATATTTCAGGCTTATTCCTCCTTTAATAAAGTGTTCACTTTCATCATATAATACCATTCCAAATCCTAATTTATACTCATTCCAACTATTGAATGATATATTCAAAAGCTGATCTGTTAAATTAATTGTCCATAAATCAGGATATTCTAAAGAATTTACTGATAATTTTAATAATTCAGGAGAAACATGGTCAACATTTACAAAAGTACGTTGCTTTATTCCAAAACTAAAAGCCATTTTTGGTGACACACTAACCATAAAATTTAATATTTCAACATCATGGTTGTAGAATAATTTTAAAGATTTTTGTCTTGGATTTTCGTATTCAAAATATCTCCCTTCATTTCTACTCATATAATATGAAGTAGAATCGTAAGGTATAATATGATTTTCAGAATAAGTTGTGTCGCTAAAGTAACTGTTAGGGCTATTGTCTTTTAATGTAGCTAACCACCAATTTGGCATATTGTATGGGTTAAAATAACCATAGTTATTATATAGACTGGCAGCTCCTCCTCCTAAGGTAATGTCAACGGCCATTCTGTTGTCTGCAATATTAGCAGGATTTAAGTCTCCCCCTGACACCCCAGAGTAGTTTGATTGCCTAAATCCATAAAAATCTTGAGAAAAACCAAGATTTGAAATTAGAATTAAACTGAGAATAAATAGTCTTTTCATAGTTTTAATTTTTATTAATTTAATTTATATATATATATGTTTGAATTATAGAAAGTAACAATCATATTGCTATAAATTGTCGTCATACTACCCCCTTTTAATGGGATAGTGTTCAATTGTTTTCCAAATTCATTTAGCAAATATAGGTCATTATTTACTAAATTCCAAAAAAAATGTAGGTTTTTAGAAATTATTTTAGAATTTAAATAGCTAAGATTAGGTTTTGGTTTTTGAATTTCTTGCTCAATAATTCCAAATTCATTCATAATGTAGATCCTATCAAATTCCTCAACAACTAAATATGTTTTTTCATTTTTTTGTATCCAATTGATTGAGGTGGGGTGTATGGTAGTTTGTATTTGTAAAGAATCTAAATGTCCATCACTCAAAAATTGACTTAAAATAAAGTTATTGTTATATCCTAAACACCGTAAATTGCCTTTTGTTATATCACCACTAATAAAAACAGATTCATTTTTTAAATTTACCTTATAAATTGTATTGAATCTTTTTTCGCCTCTCCTATTTAATACATACACACTGTCTAAACTGCTTTTAAAGTAAATGTAATCTTTTCCATTGATAAATTGGTAGCGTATATCACCTTTTAAAGTTCCTGAAAAATCATTAAATCTCCAACCTTTAACTGTTTTTCCGTTTGTGGTATAGTTTTTTATTGATTGATTAACGTTTACTAAAACCCTATAACCTGATGCTTTATCATACTTTATGGCTAAACCTCCTTTACTAATCCCAGTATAATTTACAGGGAAGTTTTTAAAACTTTTTCCGTTTGAAATATCAATAATGTCTAAATTATTGTTACAAAATAATACTATTTTTTGAATATTGTTTTCATTTATAATTTGCGGAGCCTTAACTAATGGCGATTTTAATTCAATACTCCAAAGTTGCTTAGCGTTTTGATTGTAAGCCTTTAAATGATGTTTATTAGATAAAATAATTATTAAGCTATCATTTAGTTTTGAAAGATTAATATGTTTAACATCAAATGGTATAAAAAACGTGTTCTCTAACTTAATTTTTTGATGTTTATTCTCAAATGTTTTATTCGTTTGTATTTCAGAGTTAAAACAACTTGACTTATTAATCCAATTTTTGGTTTTAACCCGTACATAGTCACCCGAATTTATAATAGTAATTTGATTGGTTTTTAATGGTAAAGGAAGTTCTTTAGAGATAATATGGTAATTATTACCTAGTTGAATCTCTTTTATGTACCATTCGAGGGCTTGCATTGATGAGGCTAAAATGTTATAGTTATTCTTTTCTGTATAGACATTGAAACCAAAGGTTGAGTGGGGTAAAATGATTGACCAATCATATTTAGTTTTAAAAAAATGTATTTCATAATTACTTTTAAATATAGGGGTTGGTAAAAGAGAGTCCTCAGAAAGTTCAAGTGTTTGTTCATCAAGAATGTTTTTAAGAAGCAGTTCGTTATTTTGTTCACCTAATAACAATTCAAAGCTATCTTTTTTTAGAAAAATCACACTCTCATTTACCCAAGTAAAAAAATTGGAAGAATCGTTTGTGTTTAACAGATGGTTAATGTCTTCTATAAATCTACTACTGCTGTATACAAAAGCCGTGTCAAAATTAACAGGTATGTGTTTGAAATGTTTTTTAGAATTAATCGACCTGCCTTTTATCTCCTTGTTATTTGAAATCCAAAATTTATAAATGTGTTTTTTAGAGTGTTTATAATAAACAGTTTTCTTATTAATGTTTGATTCAAATGAATAGTCAAAATTGCCTCTTTCATCAATTGTTTTTGAATTTAATTTTGGGTCAATTATAGTGTTGGATAACACAAGAAAATCTTCTACCTTTTGGTAATAGACTTTTTTATCGGAAATTCTGATGAATAACTCATTCTTTTCTATTTCGGTATTAAAAACATCTTTAAAAAAATAAACTACATCATTAATTGTAAGGTTGTAATTTTGAAGAATAATACTGTAATTATCACCATCAAAGTTGATTACAATTTTTGTGCTAATTTTTTTATTAAAATTATAGTCTTTTAATTGAGATGAAAGGTCAAGTATATGATTAACACTCTCGTTCTTTATTATTGATGGATTTATAGAAATGTTATTTTTAACGAAATTATTTACGTTTGGTATAAAAAGAAAAGATGATGAATTTGAAACAGAAAAACTGTATGGATTTAATTTTTTAGATTGTTTGTGGTAGATGTAATTACTTGACCATAAAATTACACCTAAAGCACACAACGTAAATATGATAAATATTATTCGTCTAAACATATCACTACAAAGGTATTTTATTTATCAGAGCAACTACATAGTACTCTGCGTTTGTTTAAACAATTTAATGTGAATCAAAAATCTAAAGATAATTGAGAATCAGAAAGTAATTTGAAAGTTTTTCTGTGGTATTTACAGTCTCCGTGATTTAGAATAGCGTTACGGTGGGCTTTTGTTGGGTAGCCTTTATTTTTTTTCCACTCATAAATAGGAAATTCTTTGGATAGTTTAAGCATTATTTTATCTCGTGTAACTTTAGCTAAAATTGAGGCTGCTGCAATGGATAGGTATTTCCCGTCTCCCTTTACAATACATTTGTGAGGGATGTTTTTATAGGGGTTAAACCTGTTGCCATCTATTAATAGTAATTCAGGGCTTTGATTTAATTTATCAATGGCTCTGTGCATAGCTAAAAAGGATGCGTTAAGAATATTGATTTGATCGATTTCATTACAACTCACTATCCCAACACCAAACGTTGTAGCCTCTTTTTTTATAATAGGAAAAATTTTTTCCCGCTGTTTTTCTGTTAATTTTTTTGAATCATCTAAAAGCTCACATTTAAAACTTAGCGGTAATACAACCGCAGCAGCCACTACTGGTCCCGCCAAACATCCTCTTCCTGCTTCATCACAGCCAGCTTCAATATAATCATTTGAAAATCGTATTTTTAAGGACATTTTATAAAGGTTAGATTAGTATAGTTTATTTAAAATGTTCAAATTATTTTGCAAAATAATTAAAAAATAGTATCTTTATGCAACTTTTGGCATAACAATTGAGTTGTTATGTATAGAATGTAATATTTAAAAACGTAAAAAAAATGAAAAAATTATTAGGATTAGTATTAGGAATGTTTTTAACAGTTTCTGTATTTGCAAATGGAGTAGTGACATATACAAGTGCTGAGTCAGCAGAAAAATCTAAAACAGAAGGAGTGTTTTCTTTCTCTTTTAATTCTGAGTTTAGCAAAGAAGAAATAACAAAAGCAGCAAAGTATTATACAAGTTATTTTACTGTAGCTGTTAATTCTTCAATACAGGGGGTTGATGTAACTATTAAATTGGTTGATGATAATGAAATGGCAAGAAGAGTAATAACTAGATTTTTTGTAACATTAGAAGTGAAAGAAATTGTAGTAAACGGTAAAAGTATAATGCTTGAAGATTTCATATCGACTTACGTAATGAAGTAAAATAGAGATATTTTTTTTTAAAGCTATCTATTGAAAAATAGATAGCTTTTTTGTTTCTAATTAATCAAAAAAATTAATTTAAAGTATATATAATATCATTGGAATAAATTAGTTTAACATAAAAAAGAAAGCAAAAGTCATTTTTTTAACAATAAATATTTTGTATATTACCGCGATTAAATTGAAAATAAATTATGTCAGATAAAGTACAGTTTCAAATGGAGTTTGAAGTAAAGTCTTCAACACATATCCTATATAATATGATAAAAACACCAAGTGGATTAAGTGAATGGTTTGCTGATGATGTTAATGTGAAAGATGATAATTATACTTTTATATGGGACGGAAGTGAGGAAGTAGCAAAGTTGCTGAACTCAAAAAAAGGAGAATATGTTCGTTTTCAGTGGGAAGAAGATGTAGAGGAAGGGAATAAAAACTTTTTTGAGATAAAGATTAAAATAGATGAACTAACAAATGATAAAGCAATAATTATAACTGATTTTGCTGAAGAAGATGAGATAGAAGAAGCAAAATTATTTTGGCAAAATCAGATTTCTGAACTTAAAATGGTAATAGGTTCTTAATTGATTATTTTAAATCTTTTGAAAAAAATAGATAAATTTATAATAAAGTCTTTTGTTGGTCCTTTTATCATAACATTTACTATTTCTATGCTGTTTTTAATCATGCAGTTTTTGTGGAAATATGTAGATGATATTATGGGGAAAGGAGTGGAAATGGTAGTGATTTTTAAATTACTTTTTTACACCTCAGCTAACATTATACCTTTAGCGCTACCCATTGCAGTTTTGTTTTCGTCTATAATGACAATGGGGAACTTAGCGGAAGGCAGTGAATTAACCGCTATGAAAGCCTCAGGAATGTCATTGTTTAAAGTGATGAAACCAATGCTTGTTTTTATTCTGATGATTAGTGTTTTTGCTTTTTATTTTACTAATTATGTTTTACCTATTGCCAATCTTAAACAAAGAACTTTAATATACGATCTTCAATCTAAAAAGCCTGCTTTTGCTTTGCAAGAAGGTGTCTTTTACAAAGATATTGAAGGTTATTTGATAAAAGTAGAAAAAAAAGACAAAGAAACAGGAAACTTATCAGGTATACTTATTTATCAGACAAATAACGAAAACAGAATTGTAAAAGCTAAAAAAGGACAGTTAGTAGGGTCAGAGGATGATCAGTTTTTGATGCTGAAATTAATAGATGGTGTGATGTATGAAGAAGCTAAAATGGATTTTAATCCAAAAGCTAAAAGAGTATTTAGAAAATCTTTTTTTAAAGAATCTATTCTAAAGTTTGATATGAGTAGTTTTAACCTTAAAAAATCAGATGAAGATTTATTTAAACGCGAGTATGAAATGATGAGTTATTCACAATTAGGTAAAGCGATAGACTCTTTTGAGGTTAAAATTGATTCTTTAAACAACGAATTTAAGAGTAATTTTTTAAAGGAAACTAAAATTTTTGATGAAAGAAATTTAGCACCTTTAGATTCAATAACTTATGCAGATATTGAAAATAAAGCCAAGGCAGATACTATCGTATTTCTTGATAGCCTGTTAATTTCTGAGTTGAAAACAAGTTTACAATTGTCTCAGAATAAATTAAGAGCAAAAAAAGATTTTATAATGATGAGTAAACAAATAGCTGAAGTAAGAAAAAATACTTTAAATGAATATAAAACTGAATGGCATAAAAAATTCACCTTGTCTTTTGCAATAATTGTTTTATTTTTTGTTGGAGCACCTTTAGGAGCCATTATCAAAAAAGGAGGTTTAGGAGCGCCATTAATTTTTGCTACTTTATTCTTTTTGATGTTTTATATTTTTTCAATATCAGGAGAAAGCATGATTGAATCTAATATGATTTCTCCTTTTTGGGGGATGTGGTTTAGCTCATTGATTTTTGTTCCGTTAGGTTTGTTTTTAACTTATAAGGCTGCTAACGATTCGGCACTTTTTGATATAGAAACGTATAAAAAGTTGTTTTTTAGGGTTATAAAAAGAATTAAATAATGAAAGTACTACAACTTTGTAACAAACCTCCTTATCCAGCTAAAGATGGTGGGTGCATTGCAATAAAGAATATTTCATTAGGGTTATTGTCAAATAGAGTAAAACTTAAAATACTGACAATGGAAACAGAAAAGCATCCTTTTCTTAAAGATGAGTTTCCAAGTGATTTTATAAAAAGAACCAAAATAGAAAGCATTTTTATAGATACAAAACTTAATGTGATTGATGCTTTTTCTGCTCTTGTAACCTCAGATTCCTACAACATAAGTCGATTCTTTTCAAGCGATTTTAATTCAAAATTGAAGAGCATTTTAATTAATAATGAATACGATATTGTTCACTTAGAGAGTCTTTTTTTAACTCCCTATATAGACACGATAAGAAGAAACTCTAAGTCTAAAATAATTTTGAGGAGTCATAATTTAGAACACTTAATTTGGGAACGCTTAGCTAACCTAGAAAAGAATAAAGCTAAAAAAATATATTTAAAACATTTAGCAAAAAAACTAAAACAATATGAAAAAAGTGTTCTAAATGATGTTGATGCTATCGCCACAATTAGTTCGGAAGATCAAAACAGATATGTAGAGTTGCAGTGTAATGTTCCAATAGAAACAATTTCTTTTGCGTTAAAAATTAATCAATATCCCCCAACATATTACGATATTACCAAAAACAAGTTAAAGCTGTTCCACATAGGTTCAATGGATTGGATGCCTAACATAGAGGCTATAAATTGGTTCGTTAATGATATTTTTCCCCAATTAAATAATAAAGATATTACTTTAAACATAGCAGGTAAAAATATGCCAAAACATCTTTTAAATTTGAATCTGAAAAATTTTAAAGCGAATAAAGAAGTAAAGTCAGCTATAGAATATATGTCTAAATTTGATGTTATGATTGTGCCATTACTCTCAGGTAGCGGGATGAGAATAAAAATAATTGAAGCAATGGCTTTGGGGAAAACGGTCATAACAACAAGTGTTGGATTAGAAGGAATTGATGCGAAAAATGGAAAAGAAGTTCTAGTTGCTGATTCTGAGGAAATGTTTATCAGCCAAATTAATTTTTTAAGTCAAAATCCAGAAAAAAACCGAATGATTAGTGAAAACGCAAGGTGTTTTATTGAAAAACATCATAATAGCGAAATTATAAACAAGCACTTATTAGACTTGTATAACAAAGCGCAGTGAATAAAAAGACAATACTTATATTGACCTCTCGTTTTCCTTACCCCCTTGAAAAAGGAGATAAGTTAAGAGCTTATTATCAAATTAAAGCCCTAAGTCAAAAATACAATATTGTTTTGTGTAGTGTATCGACATCTCTAATTAAACAAGATTGGTTACAAAAAGTAGAGGAGTATTGCCAAGAGGTTTATGTTTTTAAATTAAATAAATTTAAGATAGGTTTAAACTTGTTGTTAAATATGTTTAGTGAAAAACCTTTTCAGGTAGCTTTTTTTTACCAATCATCAATTCGTAAAAAAATATTAAAAATTATAGCAGACTTCAATATTGATGCTGTTTATTGTCAGTTAATTAGATCTGCAGAGTATGTTAAAAATATTCATAGCGTGTCTAAAACTTTAGATTATATGGATGCATTGAGTGAAGGAATGTTTAAAAGAGCAAGAATATCTAAAGGAATAAAAAGAGTAATTTTTGACATTGAAGGAAAACGTTTAAAAATGTATGAAAATAGAATTTATGACTATTTCAATCATCATACAATAATATCTGAGCAAGACAAACATAAAATCCACCATCCATTAAACAAAAAGATAGTTGTAATACCAAATGGTATAGATGATTTTTTTCTGGAACACACTTGTCGTCAAAAAAAAGAATATGACATTGTTTTTGTTGGTAATTTAAGTTATCCACCTAATGTTAAAAGTTGTAGGTATATTATAAATCAAATTCTTCCCATTTTTAGACAGAAGGGAAGGAAGGTTAAAGTCCTCTTATCTGGTGCTAATCCCTCACCAAAAATTTTAAAGCTAGCTAAAAATAATAAAAATGTTGAGGTAATTGGTTGGGTAGATGACATTAGAATGAGTTATTGTAAGGGTAAGGTTTTTGTTGCGCCCCTTTTTATAGGGACAGGTTTGCAAAATAAAATATTAGAAGCAATGGCTTTAAATATCCCCTGTGTAACCACAAATTTAGTTAACAATGCTTTAAATTCAACACCATCTAACGAGATTATGATAGCTGATACAGCTGAAGATTTCTACAGTAAAATAGTAGCCTTGATAGATGATAAAAAACTCAGTGATGCTATAGCTAATAACGCCTATAAATACGTTAAGTTAAACTTCAACTGGAACAGTATCTCTTTTAAGATTCCAATATTCCAATAGTTTAATCATTTAATATCTTAAAGTTTGTTAAAAAAATACTTAACTTTGTGAGCAGAACATTAACTTATTTAATATGAAAAAAACAATCTTATTTATTTTATCATTATTTGTTTTTATAACAATTAGTGTAGCGCAGGGCAAAGCCCTACCTCTAAAAAACACTATTTCACATACGTCTCACGCTCATAATGGCGTTGTGCGTTGTGCAACCATGGAGGCAGATTCCTTATTAAGAGCGCAGCATCCTGAGTTAGGAACTTTAGACCAACAGGAAGCTTGGTTGCAAGCAAAAATTCAAGAACATAAAGCAAAATATAAAGGACAACAAAAACTCCCAATTTTAACGATTCCTGTTG
>DQTE01000139.1 GCA_015662905.1 Crocinitomix sp.
AAAGCTTCTTGAATTAGTTTAACATAAATTTCGGTTTTACCAGATGAAGTCACACCATGTAACAATACAACATCTTTTGTTTTAAAATGAGTCTTAATATCGTTAAAGGCACGTTCTTGGTGTTCAGATAACGCTTTAATGTTATTTACATCAATATCCGACTGACTTAAACGTGATATTTCCGCTCTAAAAATATCTAAAATTTCTTTTTTTGCCAAAGTTGCTAATGAAGAATCGGAAACGCCTTCCTCTAATAGTGTTTTTTTTAACACAGGTATTTGTTCCCCATTATTCCAATTACATAATTTAATAACTTTTAATAAGGTAGCAACTTGCTTTTGGTTTTTAGTTGAAGATTCTAATTCATTTAAAAGTTTACCTAATTCTTCTTCATCTTTTATATTTTCATGTATTTGTACAAAAGATTTATATTTCGGTCGGTATTTAGATTTTAACTCCTCTGTAACAATGGCAGCTTTTTTATCTATTAACTTTTTAATCAGTGGTTGAACAGTTTTTATATCCAAAATTTCTGCGACTTCTTTTAAAGTAAGTTCTTCCTGAAGTTCAAGGGCTTCAATGATGAGGTATTCTTTATCTGATAGTTTGTCATAGTCTTTATCAAATTCTGGGTGAATGCAAACTTTTGTTTCGCTACCAAGTTTGAAGTTTGAAGGTAAGGCAGCATTCATTACATCACCTAAGTTGGCCATATAATACGTTGAAATCCACTTCCAAAGTTTAAATTGACTGGCTATAATAATGGGATTTTCATCTAAAATAGATTCTACATATTTTACTTGATAGTTTTTAGGGACTTCTTGATGAATTTTTGCAACAATGGCTGTATAGAGTTTATTTCTACCAAGAGGAACAATAACTCTAACTCCTGTTTTAATGTGTTCATTTAATTCGTAGGGTAGACGATAGGTGTAAGTATTAGGAATGCTTAAAGGCAAAACTACATCAACAAAATATGTTATTCTTTCGCTCACTATTTTAAACAGAGAAATTAAAACAAAAAGAGCAGTTATTCAACTGCTCTTTTATATAATTAATAAATATTTATTTAGCTGGTAAAACTTTAGTGCTAACTTCACCAAAACCTATACGTAACCCATCTTTTTCACAATATCCTCTCATAATAACAGTGTCTCCATCTTGTATAAAAGTACGCGTAGTGCCATCAGATAACTTAAAAGGTTTAGTACCTTTCCAAGAGGTTTCAAGCATTGATCCATATTGTCCTTCATTAGGTCCTGAAATAGTTCCTGACCCCATAGCATCACCAACATTTATGTTACAACCATTAACAGTGTGATGTGCTAATTGTTGATTCATATTCCAATACATATATTTAAAATTAGATTTACCTACAAGGTTTTCCTTACCACCTTCTGGTTGAATTAATACTTCTAAATTTATATCAATATGCTTGTTGCCTTCGTATTCTAGATAAGGTAAAATTTTTGGTTCTTGTTTAGGTCCAGGTATTCTAAAAAATTCTAGTGCATCTAATGTTACAATCCAAGGTGAAACCGAAGAGGCAAAGTTTTTTCCTAAAAACGGACCAAGTGGCACATATTCCCATCCTTGAATATCTCTAGCAGACCAATCGTTAAAAAGAGCCATTCCAAAAATATAATCATCTGCCTCAGCAGTTGTTATAGGCTCACCTAAAGGCTTACCTTGAAAAGTAAAGAAGACTGTTTCTAACTCAAAATCTAATAATTTAGAAGGACCAAAAACAGGAACTTCAGTGGTTGGAGGTTTCATTTGCCCCTTTGGTCGATATATTGGTTGTCCTGACACAATAATTGATGAAGCTCTACCGTGATAACCAACAGGAATATGTTTCCAGTTGGGTAATAACGCATTTTTAGGGTCTCTAAATAAACAACCTACATTGTATGCGTGTTGTTCGCTTGAATAAAAATCAGTGTAATCTCTAGTGTCAATAGGTAAAAGCATTTCAGCCTCATCTTGTTCAACTAAAACCTGAGAGACGTGATTGTCATTATCTCTTAAATCAGGAAAATCGGATAGTAATAGTTTATAAATTCTCAAACGTAATTCACCCACATCTTTTTTACCTTTGAGCATCATTGAGTTTAAATAGTCTGTATCAAAATCTTCAGTTGTAAAAGGTAAGTTTTTTAAATAACCCAAAACTGAAAGTGTTTTTAAGTCAACTATTTTTTTTCCAATGGCAACACCAACTCTAGGCGATAAAGTATCTGTTTTAAAAACCCCAAAAGGCAAATTTTGTATAGGAAAATCCGAATCCTTTTCAACAGGTATCCATGAGGTATGTTTTAAATCAACTTTTAATGACATATTTTTTTATATTTTTGCGTTAATAAATTATGGTGCATAAAGATAACAAAGAAATAGAATATCAAAAGAAAAATTGGATAGGATATATAGCTTTGTTTTTTATTATTTTTCATTTTTCAACGATTTTAATAACTACTTTTCCTAAAACATATTCACCAAAAATTTTTTATACATTGGCAAATCATTATGTAACCCCTTTATTTAACCAAAAGTGGAGCATGTTTGCTCCTTGTCCTTTAACGGCTCATCAACTGCAATTTAAGTTATATTTTAAAGATACAATTACAAAAACAATTACACCTTCAAATACTTATTTAAAGTTTCATTCTAAATTAAGATTTACACATCACGGAGATTTGGCCACAGGAGAATATAATTTAATGTACTGGATTAAATTAGATTTAGATGAATTGAATATAGAGCCTAACAAAACCATATTAGAATCTAAAAAACAAGCATTTTATAAAACAAGAGGTTATTATTTGTTAAAAAACTATTTGAGTGGATATGCTTTAAACTATTATAAAATATACCCAATTAAAGCAGATGTTATTTTAAATTACACTAATGTTAAAACACATAACCAAAATAGTTATATTTTTAAAAACCTAAAATGATAAATCAGTTGGCATCATATTTTACAAGCGATTTTAAACAATGGAACAAAATTGATTTTTTTAAAAGGATTTTATACACTTTTTTGTTTTTTAATACATTGACATTGCTACCTGTAGTTAGTGATATTTTTGGCTATAATGGTTTAGCAGGTTCAAAAGGGTTTACGTGGAATGGTAGCGGTGCTTTGTTAAATTTGTTAAGTCATCCTATAACCCATAACCATACTTGGATAACTTGGGGATTTGTTTTAGGTCAGTTATTTTTTTTAATTTTAGGTTTCTTTAGAATTAAACCTCTACTTTCATCTGTAATGATTTGGTTTTTGACCACAAATTTATTTTTGAAAGGAGGACTTTTTTTTACAGGTGGAGAAGTACTTATTAATTTTATATTGTTTTACCTTATCTTTATCCAATATACTACACCTAAAACTTCTAATTATCGGTTACAAAACGTAATAAATAATACTTTTTACATTATTTTATTAATTCAAATTTGTGTATTGTACTTTTTTTCTTTTTTTTGGAAACTTTTTGATGAAAATTGGACAAATGGAATGGCACTTTATTACGTGGTTCAAATTGAGACATTTTCCTCTGCTTGGTTAAAATTAATTTTTACTGAACAATTATGGCTAGCTAAAATTGCCACATATTTAGTTTTGTTTTATCAGGGGAGTTTTCCTATTTTAGTATGGATTAAAAAAGTTAAAATTCCATTTTTAATATTTGGAACTATTTTTCATTTAATGATAAGCTTTGGTATGGGTATTTTTACTTTTGGTATTATAATGACTTTATCATATATTTTATTTTTAGAAGATAAACATATCATTTGGTTGAGAGAAAAGTTAAAATATATATAGATTTACAACACTAGGTAAAATTAAAACGTTGAGAAAAAATGAAAATAACTACTTGGAATATCAATGGGATTAGAGCAATTATAAATAAAGATTTTGAAAAAACCATTACAGAAATTGAATCAGACATGATTTGTTTGCAAGAAACAAAAGCACAAGATGACCAAGTAGAAAAAGCAATTGGTCATATAGAGGGGTATAATTTATATTCCTATTCTGCCGAAAAAAAAGGATATAGTGGTACTGCCATCTTAAGCAAACTAAAACCAATTAATGTATTTAAAGGGATGAAACATCTTATAAATTCAACTTTAGAAATAGATACAGAAGGTAGGGTGTTAACAGCTGAATATGAGGCGTATTTTTTGGTTAATGTTTATGTTCCAAATGCAGGACAAGGTTTAAAGAGGTTAGCATATAAAGAACAATGGAACAAAGTGTTTTTAAAATATCTAATTAAATTAAACCAAACAAAACCTATAATTGTTTGTGGAGATTTTAACGTGGCGCATCAACCAATAGATTTAAAAAATGATAAATCTAATTATAATAAAACTGCAGGTTATACCCAAGTAGAAATTGACGGAATGACCAATATGTTAAGTTTTGGTTTGGTTGACATTTATAGAGAGTTAAATCCAGACAAGGAAGAATACACTTATTGGAGCTATAGGTTTAAAGCAAGAGAACGTAACACAGGTTGGCGAATAGACTATTTTTTAATTTCAAAGGAATTAAAAAACAAAGTGTTGGATATTAAAATATTAAATCAATACTATGGTTCAGACCATTGCCCAGTAGTTTTAGAGCTTAAAACCATTTAGTTTTAAGGTAGCCATTCTTTTTTAAAGTTTGGTTTACGTTTTTCTAAAAAGGCATTACGCCCTTCTTTAGCTTCATCAGTCATATAGGCTAACCTTGTTGCCTCTCCTGCAAAAACTTGTT
>DQTE01000141.1 GCA_015662905.1 Crocinitomix sp.
AAGGAAGCAAACAATATATTAAGACCTTTTCTATACCAAGAGGAAATAAACCTTTAAATATAGCTTTAAATCCAAACAATGGGTATTTATACTTTGGTGAGTATATACTGAATGGGAGATTTGCTGATACAGCACGTTCAAAAGTACATATTTATCAATCTAGAAACCATGGTCAAAGTTGGGAAATATGCTATAGCTTTCCTAAAAATACAATTAGACACATACACGGAATTTTTTATGATAAATATACAAAAAAAATGTGGGTTACGACAGGAGACAAAGACCATGAATCTCTAATAGCAAGCACGTCAGATGGATTTAAAAGTTTAAAGATACTAAAACAAGGTGCACAAAAGTATAGAGCTGTTACTTTACTCTTTTACAAAGAACACATTATCTATGGTACAGACACCGAACATGAAGAAAATCATATTTATAGTATTGACCGAGAGAGTGGAAAAGAAACTTGTATACAAGCCTTACAAGGCTCTGTTTTAATGGCAACACAAGATAATGAGGGTCAAGCTGCAATGTCTACTGCTGTTGAACCCTCAACAGTCAATAATCATCTTTATGCTCATGTATGGTTTAGCCATAATGGACTGGAGTGGAAAGATATCTATGCTGCCAAAAAAGACTTATGGTCTGCGAAATATTTTCAATATGGAAGAATTACTTTTCCTCAAAATGCAATCCAAAATGATACTATCACTTTTACAGGACATGCACTTCAATGTTTTGATAATAAGTCAAAAATTTTAATTATATAATTAAAATAGTGCATTCCATCTAAATCTAGATGAAATACATTGTTACTATATCTTATTATATCTTACAGTAATTTGATCTCCAGTATTAGGTGTTGAAGCAACATTAAACACAATAGAGTTATTTGATGTATTGTATGTCCAACCCGAATTAGATACGCCATTTACTAAGACATGAATAGAAGCAATAATAGGAGGTTCTGATAAAATAATCGTAGAAGCACTTCCTGCTGCATTATCTGCAATTTCTTGCATCATCGCACTATACCCTGTTGCATAGTTATAAAGGTTTGCTATTTTACCACCCGTTACATTTGCCATTTCAAAAGCCAAGTTAGAATTAATATTAAGTCCTTGAGGAATAATAATATTTACTTTAATTCCATTTTGAACAAAATAAGTATCATTTATATCTACAGCATCTAACTCAAAAAGCTCAGTATGGGCAGTTTCATCAGAAATAAATACCATACTAAGTTTTGAACCATTTCGTACTATAATATCTCCATTATTTAAGTATTGATAAGCTCGTTTTAATCCAACTTCATCTCCTCCTCGTGTACCAAGTAATAACTGTGATGCTAATTTACTAATATTATTTTCACTAGGATTGTCAATATGTTTATGAAGATAATCTCTACCCTCTTCTGTACCTATAACCGTTGCTTTCCAATCAACTCCATTTACAGCCATAGCACTACCAAAAGTAGTAGTAATTGCATCAGAAGCAGCTCTCTGCTCTTGACGCATTGAGCCTGAATCATCCATAACAAATAAAATATCTGCTTTTAATGTATTTGATTGATAGTTAAAAGTATCCGTAATTACATTTGTATTATTCGAAGTAGATATTGTTCCTTCACTTACTAGTCTATTTAGTAAAACTACATTATTTTCAGCCTTATTTGTTACCGTAACAGTAATATAAGTGGTAGTTAAATCAACATAATTTACATAAATATCAATATACATATCTTGAAGTAAATCTAAAGTAGTATAATCAATATATGTTAAGAAATCAGTTTCTCCTGTAGCCTCTAATATTTTCTTTAACTGTGCATAAGCTTGAAGATTTACAGAGTTAACTTCATATTGTGCTGTAACAGAACCATCCGTATTATTAGTTGTAATAATATTAGTAGCTGAGGGGAAAGCACTTCCTTTAAGCCTATTTAATATATCTGCTGAAGAATTTACATTTGAAAAAGATCCACAAATTACTGCTCCAACAAAATTATTATCTTTTGCAAAAACACTACCATTGTTTAAAGGACTATTAATAGTCATCCCTAACTGGTATAATACATCTAAATAAGCTGATTTATTTTGACACAATACAATTTCTTGAGTTAAAACTGGTGCAGCTTGCACATTAACTTTTCTAATAACCGTGTCTGCACTGTTTCCTACTGAATCAGAAACATTATAACTTACCGTATAATTCCCTTCTGAAGCTATATTTACTGAACTATTAACAATAATATCAGGAGTAATATCTCCATTAATATTATCAATAGCGATTGCTCCTGCTTCAATATATGCATCTCCCACTATTAGGTTAACGATAGAATTACCCAAAAGTGTTATTACTGGTTTAACTTCATCAACAGTAGAGTTATTTTCTGTTCCTGTTCCATTTGTAACCATAATAAGCATCTCATCTCGAGCTTCATTAGCATCTATATCGGTCACAACAAGTTCAAATTTATGTGTACCATTTTCTATAAGTGTAAACCAAATTGAAGCTCCTAGTCCAATAGATTGTCCATCTTTAAACCATTCATATTTTTCTATAATAGCAGCACCCTCTGTTGCTGTTCCAGTTAAATAAACTTGTCTATTACTTGCTGATACCTGGTGTGATTTATCTACTCCTGCATCTACAGTTAGTGTTGCTGAAGTAATTGAAACTGTTACAATCATTTTATCTCTAGCCTCATTAGCATCTGCATCCGTTACAACAAGTTCAAACTCATGTAT
>DQTE01000143.1 GCA_015662905.1 Crocinitomix sp.
ACATTGGAAGTGTTAAGAGAAATTAAAACTAATACTAAAGTTAAAAAAAGAAGATTTACAATTACAAAAATCTTTAACACTTTGATTGAAAATTCTTTATTTCCACCCAACTCTTTATTTATATATTTGATGTGTTTTTTCATAGAGCACCCGCAAAAGTACGATAAAAAAAAGTAATACAAAAATAATCCAAGAAAACTTGTTAAATAAATTAAGGGAAAATTATTACCTTTATGCTCGCAAATTTTACAAACTATGACAAAGACAAAAGAAGCCTATAGAAACACTGTGGATTCAAAATACAAAGCAGAAGTTTTAAATGATTACAAATTAGCGCGAATTTCTCGTGAAACTTCATTAATGGGAAGAAGAGAAGTATTGTCGGGTAAGGCAAAATTTGGAATTTTTGGAGATGGAAAAGAAGTAGCTCAATTGGCAATGGCAAAACAGTTTAAAGACGGTGACTTTCGTTCGGGATATTACAGAGATCAAACTTTTATGATGGCTATTGGCGCCTTAACAGTTAAAGAATATTTTGCGGCACTTTATGCCCATACAGATTTAGAAAAAGAACCAGCTTCTGGCGGTCGTCAGATGGGGGGACATTTTGCAACACGTAGTTTAAATGCAGATGGTAGTTGGAAAAATTTAATGACACAAAAAAATAGTTCGGCTGATATATCTCCAACTGCGGGGCAAATGCCCAGACTTTTAGGCCTGGCATTAGCATCAAAAATTTACAAAGAAAATAAAGACTTACATCATTTTACAAATTTCACAAATAAAGGGAATGAAGTAGCTTTTGGAACCATTGGTGATGCTAGTACCTCTGAAGGTCCTTTTTGGGAAACCATTAATGCAGCAGGTGTATTACAAGTTCCTTTTGCAATGTCTGTTTGGGATGACGGTTATGGAATTTCTGTTCAAAGAAAACATCAAACCACAAAAGATAGCATCTCGGAGGCTTTAGCAGGAATGCAACGTACTGAAAATTCTCCTGGTTATGAAATTTTTACAGTTAAAGGTTGGGACTACCCTGCATTAATAGAAACTTATGAAAAAGCAATTAAACTTTGTAGAGAAGAGCATCAACCTGTTTTAATACACGTTAAAGAGGTAAATCAACCGCAAGGACACTCAACGTCTGGTTCGCATGAGAGGTACAAATCTAAGGAACGTCTTGAGTGGGAAAGTGAATTTGATTCAATTGAAAAATTCAAATCTTTTATTTTAGATACTGAAATTGCAACCATTGAAGAATTAGAACAAATAGAAAAAGAAGCTAAAAAACATGTGTCAGAGCAAAAACGTGAGGCTTGGAATGAATTTTTAGCAGATTTAAAACAAGATGTAAATACGGTTTTGCCAATACTTAATCAAATGGCAAATGAAAGCGAAAATGGTACTTTTATTCAAAAAATTGCCAATGACCTTAAAGCAGAGATGAACCCAATCCGTAAAGATGTAATTTCTGCTGCTAAAAAAGCTTTAAGATTTATGCGTTCCGAATCGTCTGGCGCTAAAACAACTTTAATTAATTGGTTAAAACAGTCAGAGAAAGACAATTGGGATAGATATTCATCTTACCTTTATTCAGAATCAAAATGGTCTGCGTTAAATGTTGAAAGAGTTGCACCAACGTATGATGGTAACGAAATGGTAGATGGCAGATTAATTTTAAGAGATAATTTTGATAAAAT
Source organism: Crocinitomix sp. (assembly GCA_015662905.1). GTDB lineage: Bacteria > Bacteroidota > Bacteroidia > Flavobacteriales_D > Crocinitomicaceae > Putridiphycobacter. Next base: position 1,701 of record DQTE01000143.1, read on the forward strand.
TTTCGTAACAATGCCTGAAGTATTAACCTTTGGTGAAGACACAGGGAAAATTGGTGGGGTTAATCAATCTATGGAAGGTATGCAAAAAAAACATGGTGAACTCAGAGTATCTGACACTGGTATTAGAGAGGCTACTATTATTGGACAAGGTATTGGAATGGCTATGCGTGGATTACGCCCTATTGCCGAAATTCAATATTTAGATTATTTACTTTATGGTTTGCAAGTAATGTCTGACGATTTAGCAACCGTTCAATACCGAACAAAAGGTGGGCAAAAAGCACCATTAATTATTAGAACAAGAGGACATAGGCTTGAAGGAATCTGGCATTCAGGTTCGCCAATTGGAATGATTTTAAACACCATTAAAGGTATTTACTTTTGTGTACCAAGAAATATGACAAAAGCGGCTGGTTTTTATAATACCCTTTTAAAATCTGACGATCCTGCTTTAATTATTGAACCTCTAAATGGTTACCGTGTTAAAGAAAAGAAACCTACAAATTTTGGAGAATTTTGCGAGCCTTTAGGTATTCCTGAAATAACACAAGAAGGAACAGATTTAACATTAGTGTCTTACGGTTCAACATTTAACCTTTGTACACAAGCGGTAAAAGAATTAGCTCAAGTTGGTATTTCTGTTGAGTTAATTGATGCTCAAACTCTAATTCCTTTTGATATTAATGGTATTATTTCCGAATCTTTAAAAAAAACCAATAAACTGGTAATTGTTGATGAGGATTACGAAAGTGGTGCTACCGCTTACATTTTAGACCAAGTATTAGTTAAACAAAAAGGATATTACTATTTAGATGCAGAACCTGTAACTGTTTCCGCCAAAAACCATAGACCTGCCTACGGTACAGATGGTGATTATTTTTCTAAACCAAATATTGAAACCATTTTTGATGCCGTTTATGAGTTAATGAGGGAGTATAACCCTTCAGAATATCCGAAAATATACTAATGTATCCACTAATTAAACGTTTGTTTGACGTAGTATCTGCTTTAATAGTACTAATACTACTTCTACCTTTGTTTATTGTTATCAGCTTGTGGATAATTATAGACAGTAAAGGTGGGGTTTTTTACAAGCAAGAAAGAATAGGTAAAAACCAAAAAAAGTTTGGGCTTTACAAATTCAGGTCAATGCAAACAGGTGCTGACAAACAAGGGCAAATTACCATTGGAAACGATAACAGAATTACTAAAGTTGGGCATTTTATCAGAAAATATAAAATAGACGAATTACCACAATTAATTAACATTATTAGAGGAGATATGAGTGTTGTTGGGCCAAGACCTGAGGTAAAAAAATACGTAGATTTATACACCAATGAACAATTAAAAGTTTTAAGTGTTAAACCTGGACTCACCGATTACGCTTCTATTGAATATTTTGATGAACAAACCATATTAGGACAAGCAGAAGACCCAAATAAGGAATACATTGAAGTAGTAATGCCCGCCAAATTAAACCTAAATTTAAAATACATTAAAGAAAAAAGTCTGCTCACAGATTTAAAAATAATTTTTAAAACTTTGGGTAAAATTTTTTAAACAAAGTGTAACCTATATTTTCTTACCTCATCTGTTTTACTGCTTCTGCAACCTTTGTAACTGGCATTTTACATGCGCCCTCTTGACAAATAAAAATTGTTGTTTCATTTAAAAATTTTCCTTTAAGTAACTCCAAGGTACTTTGTTCGCCTCCCATAACCACTTTATTAGGAATGTAATGTTGGTTTAACTTCTCTAACTTGTCTTTCCACTCCCTCCCCGTTATGGCAACTTCATAGTAGGGGTTAATCATGTATAATGCCAACATACTCCAATTAGAATAACCAGATGGATAAGTATAAATACTATCAAAAACGTTAGACAGCATTTGTTTAGATTTTGACAAATAAGATGTATTAGCTAACAACTTCCCTAATTTAAACAACACTTTAGCCATTTGAGAATTTGATGCAGGAATTACATTATCATTGATTTCCATTTTACGTGCAATTAATTTAGCTGAGGTGTTGGATGTGTAATAAAACATTCCTGTTTCATCATCCTCAAAATGCTTGATAGCGTAGTCCGTTAGTTGCTTTGCTTTTACTATCCATTTCTCATCAAAAGTCGCCTCATACAAACTCAAATAAGCATCAATGGTAAAAACGTAATCATCTAAAAAACCATCTATTTTAGACGTTCCATTTTTGTAAGTATGATATAATCCTCCATCTACTTGGGTTTGATGTTTTTCTATCCAATCGGCATTTTTAAAAGCTGCTTGTAAAAACATAGATTCGCCAAAAACAGTATAAGCATCAACATAAGCTTTTAACATCATAGCATTCCAAGTCGTTAAAGATTTATCATCTAATGCTGGTTTTACCCTATTATTTCTAACCTTTAATAACTTTTTATTGATTTTAGACATTTTTTGCTCTAATTCTTTATCAAATTCTACATCAGAATCCCTTAGCAAAATATAGCTCCCTTCCCACAAAGCTTTTGGGTTAATTTCGTAGTAACTTTGTAAAATCTCAAACTCCGAATCCGTTAAAACTTCTTTAAGCTCTTGTTTAGACCATACATAAAATTTCCCCTCCTCCCCTTCACTATCAGCGTCTAAGGCAGAATAAAAAGCGCCGTTTGATGTTGTCATCTCTCTATACACCCATTCTAACGTTTGGTAAACTACTTTTTTGTACAAAGGTTTTTTACTACGTTGATAAGCATAAACGTATAAAGATACCAATTGAGCGTTGTCGTAAAGCATCTTTTCAAAATGAGGAACTTTCCATTTTACGTCTGTAGAATACCTTGAAAATCCTCCACCTATTTGGTCATAAATACCTCCAAAAGCCATTTTTTTTAATGTTAAATCAACCTGATGCATAATGGTAGAGTCTAAACTAAATAAAGCATATTGTTGTAAATAATCCCAGTTATTTGGTAATGGAAATTTAGGTGCACGATTCATTCCACCATCTTTGCTATCAAAATTTCTTTTCCATATCACTGCTACCTCCTCTATAATTTCCATATTAAATTCTGATGGTGTTACTGGTGAGGCTATAAGTTCTGACTGTTGAATTCCTTGTGTTAAGTTTTGGGCATAATTTAACATGCGTTGTTTATCTTTTGTGTAGGTATTATGCAAATTATTTAATAGCTCAATCCATTCGTTTTTTTTAAAATATGTCCCACCATAAATAGGTCTCCCGTCGGGTAATGTAAAACAATTTAAAGGCCAACCACCACTTCCAGTCATTAACTGAACGGCTGTCATATAAATCTGGTCAACGTCTGGACGCTCTTCTCTGTCAACCTTTATACAAACAAAATAATCATTCATAAGTTTAGCTACCTCTTCATCTTCAAAACTTTCGTGCTCCATGACATGACACCAATGACAAGATGAATAACCAATACTTACTAAAACTAACTTATCTTCTTTTTTCGCTTTTTCAAACGCTTCATCTCCCCACGCCATCCAATTTACTGGATTATGAGCATGTTGTAATAAATAAGGACTTGTTTCCTTAATCAATTCATTGGTATATGTATGTTTTTTAGTCATAGATTTTTCTTTTTTTTGGCTATTTGCACAAGAGGCTTGTATTATTATAATACCCAAAAGTACAAGCATTTTTAAGTTAAATAATAAATTCATTCATTATAATTTTTTAACATATTTTTTTTGTAAATATACGTATATTGCAGACCATTTATTAAAATAAAAAAATATTTTATGACTAACTGTAACTTTTTAATACAGTATAGTGTCATACACTAAAACTCAAATTATGAAAAAAATTGCTTTGTTTTTTGCCTTTGCTTTAGTTTTTAACGGCTTTTCGCAAGAATATTTTCAGCAACAAGTAGATTACAAAATAGAGGTTACTTTGGTTGACAGTAACAATATCTTATCAGCTTATGAGGAATTTGTTTATACCAACAATTCTAATTGCGAGTTAAATTACATTTACATTCATCTATGGCCAAATGCTTACAAAAATAATAATACAGCTTTAGCCAAACAGCTTTATGATATGAAAAACATGTCGTTGCAATATGCCACAGAAAAAGATAGAGGATGGATTGATTCTTTAGATTTTAAAATAAATGGCGAAATTGCAAAGTGGGAATTTGACCCAGAACATATTGATATTGCTAAACTTTATCTAAACAGGTCGCTTGAACCAGGGGAAAAAATAACAGTATCTACCCCTTTTAGAGTCAAAATTCCATCAGGTAAAATATCAAGATTGGGATTTGTTGGAGAATCTTTTCAAATTACACAATGGTATCCAAAACCAGCCGTTTTTGATGTTAACGGATGGCACCAAATGCCTTATTTAACACAAGGAGAGTTTTATTCGGAATTTGGTAGTTTTGATGTTTCAATTACCCTTCCAAAAAACTATGTAGTTGGTGCAACTGGTGATTTACAAACTAAAAGCGAAATAATGTTTTTAGACTCTTTAGCAGATGCCACAGCTTTAAAATTCAAAGAAAAAAAATTTAGAGGGAGTAAATACAAAGAAAAAACAGTTTTTCCAAAATCTTCATCAGAATATAAAACAATTAGATACACTCAAAAAAATGTTCATGATTTTGCTTGGTTTGCCGATAAAAGATTTGAAGTTTTAAAAGGAGAAGTTGAGTTACCTCATTCTAAAAGAAAGGTTACAACTTGGTGCATGTTTGTTCCTCATCATTTTAAATTGTGGGAAAATTCCTTAGAGTACATTCAAGATGGTACTTATTATTATTCAAAATGGAATGGAGATTACCCTTACAACCAAGTTACCGCTGTTGACGGAACTATTAGTGCAGGGGGTGGTATGGAATATCCAAATGTTACTGTTATTGGAAATACAAGTTCTAAAGAACAATTAGAAGTAGTAATTGTACACGAAGTAGGACACAACTGGTTTTATGGACAATTAGGGTCTAACGAAAGAATTCACCCATGGATGGATGAAGGACTAAACACGCTTAATGAGCAAAGATATATTGAAACTAAGTATCCTTATAATGAACAAATGAGTAAGATGATGGGAGAAATGGCAAAAAAAATTCATTTAGAACACCTTAGCCATTATGACATGAGTTATTTAACTTACGCCGCTAGTGCAGGAGCAGGAGCTGACCAACCTATAGAACTCCCTTCTAACCAATACTCTCTATTAAATTATGGGGGGATTGTTTACTCTAAAACTGGTTTAGTTTTTAATTACCTACGTGACTACTTAGGCGATAAACTTTTTGATGAATGCATGATGAAATATTATGATAAGTGGGAATTTAAACATCCTCAACCACACGATATAAGACAAGTGTTTGAAGAGGTAACAGGAAAAGACTTAAACTGGTTTTTTGACGATATTATTAATACCACAAAACAAATAGATTACAAACTAAAAAAAGTTAAAACTAATAAAGACGGTACTTCAATAACTGTTAAAAATAAAGGACAAATTAACTCCCCTATTAGAGTAGATGTGTATAATTTAGGAAAATATAAAGGTACACAATGGATTGACAACGGCAATAAAAAAACAACAATACAATTTGATTCAAAAAATATAGATGAAGTAAAAATTGATGGCGTCAGAAAAATGCCCGAAATTAACAGAAACAACAATTATTGGCGCAAAAAAGGACTGTTTGGAAAAGTAGAACCTGTCCATTTTGAGTTTTTAGCTGGTGATAATGAGGCAGACAAAACTACTATATGGTACACACCAATTAGTGGATATAACATTTATGATAAATTGATGTTAGGTGTTATGTTTCATAATATTTCAATTCCTAACAATAAATTTGAATATGTGATTGCACCAATGTATTCTATTGGTAGAAATAACGTTTCTGGTTTTGCTGATTTTAAATTTAACCATGTACCTGCCAAAAACTTTAAAAAAATATCCATAGGTATTAAAGGTAGAACATTTAAAAATGAAATTTATGGCTATAGGTCTGAATACATGATTGCAAACCCATACTTAGATATTGCTATTGGTAAACCTAAAGAAAAAAAGCACTATAAACAAAATTTATTAATTCAAGGGGTGTATCTATTTGAAAAACTTTATACTGAATTTGGTCTGCAAGAATATGTAAGCCTTGGTGGTTTTGCTAAATACAATTTTAATTACGCTTATAAAAGACAATATTTTATGACTAATTTAGAAATTATAGGAGTAAATGAAAGTAACAGTGGAAGACAAAATGCTAACTTGTTAATTAATGCCAAATATAAATTCAAATACCTTGAAAAGAAAAATAAAAAACAGAACAGAAGTTTTGAAATAAGTGCCTTTTTGGGTACTAATTTGTTTAGAAATTTTGTATCCGATAATAAATATGCTTTTGCACCAAGTGGACAAACTGGTAATCAAGACTATTTTTATAATTCTTATTTAATGGGTAGAAACGAAAATACAGGTTTTTGGTCTCAACAAAGGTTAAACAATCAAGGAGGTATGAATACCACTAGTAATTTTGGAACTAATAACAATTGGTTGTTTACCTCTAATTTATACGTTGAATTGCCTTATGTGCCTTTAATTGGCTTTTTTGCTGATTTAGGTTTAGCCGAAATTTCTGGTAATATTGAACCTTTTTACGACTTAGGTCTTGGACTCAGATTTTTTGATGGAGATTTTGGCGTATATTTTCCACTATACACATCCAATAATATGTTTAGTAACACCGTTACTTATGGTCAAAAAATTAAATTTGTAATAAACCTAAACGCACTTAATCCTCAATCACTAATAAAAATAATATTATAAATGATGCCTCAGTTTAAGATTATATTTTCTTTTTTACTGTTGTTTTACACAATGGTAAGTTTTTCGCAACAATATACTATTAGTGGCTCCTTAACAGATGCTTCAAATGGAGAAGATTTAATAGGTGCAAGGGTAATGGTAGAAGGCAAACCTGGTGTTGGTGCTCTTACCAATATTTATGGCTTCTATTCTTTAACTTTAGACAAAGGCGAATATACATTGGTTTATCAATCTATTGGCTATGAAACAAAAAAGGTAAAAATCATTTTAGACGATAATATTGTTAAAAACTTAGAGTTAGAACCAAAATCAAAGGTATTAAACACGGTTGAAGTTACGGGGGAAAAATTAGATGGTAACATACGCTCGGCAGAAATGGGTGTTGACAAAATTAAAGTAAAGGATGTTGATGCTGTTCCTGTTTTGTTTGGAGAAAAAGACATTTTAAAAACTATGCAGTTACTCCCTGGTGTTAAATCTGCTGGGGAAGGAAATGCTGGATTTTATGTGCGCGGTGGAGGAGCTGACCAAAATTTAATTTTACTTGATGGCGCCCCCGTGTATAATGCCTCTCACTTACTTGGTTTTTTCTCGGTATTTAACTCTGATGCCTTAAAAGATGTTAAACTTTATAAAGGTGCAGCACCCGCACAATTTGGGGGTAGATTGTCCTCTGTTATGGATATTAAAATGAAAGAAGGTAATTCTAAAAAACTATCCGTAAGCGGTGGACTGGGATTAATCTCTTCAAGACTGACCGTTGAAGCCCCTATTGTAAAAAATAAAGGTTCGTTTATTGTATCTGGTCGTAGAACTTATGTTGATGTTTTTTTACCTCTTATGAAAAACAAAAACGTAGGTTTATCTAAATCTACCTTGTATTTTTACGACCTTAATGCAAAAGCAAATTATAGAATAGGTGACAAAGATAGAATATTTGTATCAGGGTATTTTGGTAGAGATATTTTTGGTATGGCAGACCAGTTTAAATTCGATTGGGGTAATGCAACTGCAACTGCTAGGTGGAATCATATATTTTCTAAAAAATTGTTTTCAAATACCTCTTTTATATTTTCAAATTACAATTATAAAATTACTTTTGGTGCAGTAGGTAGCAAAATTCAAATTGGGTCACAAATTCAAGACCTTAATTTAAAACAAGATTTCAACTACTATTTAAACAACAAAAATACCCTAAATTTTGGTGGTAACATTATTCATCACACCTTTAAACCGGGTGAAATTGATACTGGTGAAGATATTCCTTTTGTTTTAAATGACATCTCTAATCGCTACTCTATTGAATCTGCCCTCTATTTATCTAATGAACAAAAAATAAAACAAAGGTTAACTCTCATTTATGGGTTGAGATACTCAAATTTTACGCAAATAGGTCCGGGTGATATTTATTCTTACAATATTAATGGAGATGTTACGGATACAACTACTTATTCTAGTTGGGAAAAAATAACCTCTTACAATGGACTATCTCCAAGATTTTCTTTTAATTTTATGATTAATGAAGTAAGCTCTGTTAAAGCTAGTTTTTCAAGAACCTACCAATTTTTACATTTACTTTCAAATTCAACAGCTTCTACACCAACAGATGTTTGGATTCCTTCATCAAACAATGTTAAACCTCAAATAGCCAACCAATATACAATAGGATATTTTAGAAATTTTAAAGATAATTTAATTGAGCTTTCAACAGAGCTGTATTACAAATCTATGATTAATAGTATTGATTACAGAGACGGCGCTGAAGTTACATTAAATCCCACTGTTGAGAGCGAATTGCTTTTTGGTATTGGTAGAGCTTATGGTGTTGAGTTTTTAGTAAAGAAACGTAGAGGTAAATTTACCGGATGGGTATCCTACACCCTTTCAAAAACAGAAAAACAGTTTGATGATATCAATAATGGTAGTTGGTTTCCTGCCAAACAAGACAGAACTCATGATGTGTCAATTGTAACCATCTATAAATTAAATGATAGGTTAACCTTTTCAGCTACTTGGGTATATTATACTGGAAATGCAGTTACTTTTCCTGCAGGAAAATATATGATAGAAGGTGAAATAGTTAGTTATTATACCGAACGGAATGGATACAGAATGCCCGACTATCATAGATTAGATTTAGGTATAACCCTTTATAATAAAAAATATAAAACATCTATTGACCCTAAATCTGGAAAAGAAATTCAAGTAAAAAAGAAATTTGAATCTTCTTGGAATTTTTCTGTTTACAATGCTTATTCTAGAGAAAATGCCTATTCAATAACCTTTGATGAGAATAAAGAAACAGGACAAACTGAAGCAACACAATTGTCTTTGTTTAAGATTATACCGTCAATCACTTACAATTTTAAATTTTAAAAGCTATGAAAAAATACCTTTATACAATCACTTTTGTTTTATCAATTGTCTCTTGTGAAAAAGTAATAGAATTACCTTTAAATGAAGCTGACCAAAAAATTGTTATAGAAGCACCCTTGTCTAATTTAGATAGTAATTACATTTTAATTAGCAAAACAGGAAGCGTTTATGAAAACTCTATTTTTGATAAAGTAAGCGGAGCAATTGTTACTGTGACAGATAAAAATAATACGGTTTATACTTTTCAAGAAAGTATTATAGGAAGTGGTAAATATGTAGATACCACATTTAGAGTTGAAGAAAATAATATCTATAAACTGAAAGTAATAGCCGAAGGACAAACATTTACATCAGAATGTATTACGCAAACTTTAACCCCTCTAAATTATATTTTCCCCATCACAGTTGAAACTCCTTTATCTACACCTGAAAATCCGGACTCCGTTAAACTGATGTTTTTTAGCTTTACTGACAATGCAAGCGAAACAAATTACTATAGGTTTAAAGTCTATAAAAATGGAAAATATACTAAAGAATTATATTTAGGAGATGATAAGTTGATAAATGGTGAAGTTTTTGAACAACCTTTTTACGGAGACACTTTTGATAGCGGAGATTCTGTTTTGGTGCAAATGTTAAATATTGATAAAGCAAATTACGCATATTTTTATTCTTTAGCTAACACCCAATCCGACAGTCCTTTTTCAGCCACACCTGCTAATCCTGTAACAAATATTAACGGAGGAGCTTTGGGGTATTTTGGCTCTTACCTAATAGATGAAAAATTTGTTGTTGTTCCTTGAAAAATCTAATATGTTAAGATTGATAAATAAAAACCAAGAAAGCTATAGATAACAAAAGTTTACACCAAAATATTATATATTTCAAACACTTCTTTGGTCAATCTTTCCCTATGGTCTGGATGCGCTATTCCAATCATTAATTTAGCTCGTTCTTTAAGATTTTTTCCATATAAATTAACTTTTCCATACTCTGTAATAATATGTTGAACGTGAGCTCTTGTTGTTACGACTGGTGCTCCCCTTTTAAGTGTTGAAACAATTCTAGGAATACCTTTTTGTGTTTGTGTCGGTAGAGCAATTATCGCTTTACCTCCTTTTGATAAAGTTGCCCCTCTAATAAAATCCATTTGCCCTCCAATACCTGAAAAATGTCTTGGTCCAATAGAATCTGCACACACTTGACCAAACACATCAATTTCTATTGCACTATTAATGGCTGTAACTTTTGGATTCTGACGGATAACCCTTGTATCATTTGTATAACCAACATCCATCATATTAACTATCGGGTTTTCATCAATAAAATCATAAATCTTTCGTGTACCATATGCAAATCCTGCTACAATTTTACCAAACTCTATTTTCTTTTTCATTCCATTAATTACTCCTTTCTCAACCAAGTCAACCAAGCCGTCAGACATCATCTCTGTGTGAACACCTAAATTTTTATGATTTGTTAAAAATTTTAAAGCAGCGTCAGGAATACCACCTATCCCCATCTGCAAAGTTGCACCGTCTTCAACTAATTCAGCTATGTGTTGTCCTATAGCTTTTTCTATTTCAGTAGAAGGTTTGGACTTTAATTCAAATAAAGGTTTGTCAACATAGATAGCTGTGTCAATCTTATCAACTGAAATGATTCCATTGCCATGAACAAAAGGCATATTTGGATTAATTTGAGCAATAACATGCTTGGCGTTATCCATTGCTGAATTTGATACGTCAACAGAACATCCAAGTGAACAATATCCTTTTTTATTTGGAGGTGATACGGTTATCAATGCTACATCCAAAGGCATTTTTCCGCTCCTAAACAAATTAGGAATTTCTGCTAAAAAAATTGGAATATAATTTGCCCTACCAGATTGAATATGCGGACGGATATTTTTACCTACAAAAAAAGAATTAATAATAAAACTATCTGTATATTCTTCCTTAGCATAAGGAACAGACCCTTCGGTATGGATAGATACAATTTCAACATTTTTCAATTCTCTATGTCTTGCCGACATTGCCTCCACAAGTACTGTTGGGGTAGCTGCTGCTGAATGTATAAAAACCCTATCGTTAGATTTTATTATTTTTACTGCTTCTTCTGCCGAATCTAAAATTTTCATCTTTTATTTTTTTTGCAAAGATAAAAGCAATAAATTCAATGAACCTGTTTTTTGTTATGATTGAAATCATCAAAACAAATGATTAATTACAGCACTTGTATAAAGGCAAAAACAGAAAACAATGTGATAAAAAGTAAGATTAATACTGCTAAAGTCTTGTCCTTAATAGATGATACTTCTTTTTGGTAAAACAATTGGTATGTTTTCTGTATAATTCTTTTCATTAGTAATAAATTTAAACC